>JBDHHP010000042.1:0-26983 GCA_039589275.1 Gemmatimonadota bacterium
AACAACACAGCGATCCAGTCGAGCATTGTCGCGTCACCTCCTTTCCCGCGGATAAACCGCTATGAAAGTGGCATGCCTCGCTACGGCACACCCGAGGCTTCGCTCGCCTTACGACCGATTCGCTTCGCTACGTGCTGGCTAGGCTTTCTTCCGGGGCGCCCCCTTTTTTCTCCGGTCCTTTCTGTGTGTTTCGTTTCCAGTGGCTGATGGGACGGCCCCATCAGTCACGGTCCCGATATCCCTCAAACGTCACTTATGACGCGATTGAAACCACCGATTCGTTGCATCGAGCACGGCTAGCACTGCCGACTGCTCAGCCGACTCGTGAACTTCCGCCGTCCCGGTGAGTAGTCGAGTCTCTCGGCCATCCACTACATGCACGCCTGCCACCACCAGTCGTTCACCGAAGGCCTCGATGGTCTTCACTCCCTCCAATTGGAACGTGCCACGCGGTAACGCCTTGTCCAACGCGGAGACGGTTGCCCGGGCCGCCGCCTGCAATCGGGCGCGCGTAGTCTCCGCCGCCTCCTCTTCGCCGACCACCTCCAGCCCATTCACGTCCAGTGAGACCGCAAACCGCACCCTATGGGGCGGCGCAGCCACAACCTCGAGTGTGCGGTAGACCACCCCTCGCCGCAGCGCCTCATCTCGAACCGCCGACTTCTCAAGCGCCTCAATCGGCTCGACCTCAGCAGTCTGTGCCACACTGATCTTGCGATGATCGATCTTGATGCCAAGCTGCGCAAGCAACGCGCTCTCGACATTGCGCACCACTTGCTTGGGCGAGACACCACTGCTCGCCAAGATGTGTACCTCTTCAATCTCCCCAACAGGCGATACGACAACCCGAGAAGAGAGTACCGCCTGCAGGCTCTGCAACAGATTCTCGGCGCGCTTTACGCCCCAAGGATCCGGAACACGGCCATCTTGATCGCCACCTTGGTGGTCCGGCCGCTCCGGTTTCTCCGGCTTTCGCTCCGGACTCGTGTTACTCAAGCGTTGCCCCCAATCAGTTGACCGATCCCCAACCCGCCACGACGACTGCATTGCCGCCGCGGGCCTTGGCAGCGTACAGCGCCCTATCAGCCTCCTCCATCACATCCTGGGCTCGATCGCTGTGAGGATCATGACAAGCAACTCCGACAGAAACCGAGACCCTCCCCACCTCAAAGCCCTGCCCTCTGCCAAACTGCTCGACCGACTCTCGCACCGCCTCTCCCACACGACGTGCGCCCTCTATGTCCGTGCGCACCAACACCAGTACGAACTCATCACCACCGTAGCGAGCTGCCAAGTCCGTCTTACGGACGTTGTGCTCTAGCTCCCTGCTCACCCCCTCAAGCACTCGATTACCCATCTCGTGCCCGTACAAATCGTTCAAGTTCTTGAACTCGTCCATATCCACGAACAGAACACCAAAGGGTTCTCCACTCCGGTCGCTGCGCGCAATCTCCTGGTCCAAACGCGACCGCAGCATGCGGAATGTAGCCAACCCCGTCAGCCCATCCACAGCCGCCACCCTATGAGCCTCCTCCGCGCGGCGCTCCAAGTAGTGCGGGCACTGCCTCAACGTTGCTCGACCGCCCAGCATCGCTACGGCAAACTGGCTACAGGTCTCGTACCCACACGCACCACAATCCCAGGCAATACCCCCCGGAGCGTACCCTACTGTGTCTACGACGTGGTCTATCTCCTCCTGCGGCGGCTTCCGTCCGTTGTGGCAGAACTCGAATGCTCTTCCTAGCCTGAGTCCAATCGTGGGATCCGCCACCGGGCTCTGGGATCGGGGCGGCTCAGTCTGCGAGACCACGCTCCGCCTCCAATACAGTTCCTCCTTGGGCCCGACCAGAGGATGGTCCAAACACCCTTCACAGGGCAAAATGTCCACGAACCCCAGATCGATCCTGTCCACAGCAACCGCCCTGGCCACTGCCGTCAGCCCGCCCAAGCCCCGCATCTTGCGGAACCTGCGACTGGCCTGGTGCTCCTCCTCAAGTACCGGAAGCGGCAAGCCACCTGCAGCACTAATGAATCGTTGCCGTACTTCCGGAATCCGCTCATAGTGTTGCGGCTGCTTCGTCAGCTCGACACCGCGTCGCTCGAACAGATCGCTCAACTCGTCCATCGTCAAAGCAGCGTCGACGTGAGGATCGGTTTCTGCTAGACAAACGCCGGCAAAGACAATCCCCACATCCTCCCCGTACATCGTCCGGTGATACGCCGCTTCAGCGGCCAGCGGCGTCTGGACCGGAGCCAGATACGGCACGAGTTCCGGATAATGACTCACCACACGCTCCACCACCACCGGACACGTCGACCGGATCATGGTTCCCCAGTCCGGGTCCGCCCACAGTCGTCGGTACTCTGCCGCAACCAACTCGTCGCCAAGGACGCCGTGGTGAACCGTCCTGAACCCCGCCCGATAGCACGCGTTGACCACTTGTTCCGGCGTGTGCGGATAGAAGTGGACTGCGCTCTCGACGGCCAGGATCAACACAGAATCGCCAGCCTCAGCCAGCTCGAGCGCACGGTCGAAATCGCCAACGGCTCGTATGGCGTCGTGCGGGCACTCCGGTAGACATGCCCCGGACCGGATGCAAATGTCGTCCAAGATCTGGACCACCGGTCCCTCGACCGTGATTGCGCCGGCCGTACAGACCCGCACGCAGGCCAAGCAATTATTGCATTTGTCAGAGTTGATCTCGAACCGCAAAGACTCTCTGCCTGACCGAACGTGGACTCTGAGCTGCCGGCTGCAACGATCCTTCTACAGTCAAGATGGACCCCTACTATAGCGACCCATCGGTAAGGCTGTCAATAGGACGAAGGCCTTCAAGGCACTGATTTTCAGTGACTTAGATCACCTTTCCGAAGAAACTACTAGAGGGTCGAAACGAACTCGACTTAGGCACGCCTAATCTTGCGACGGGCAGAAATCCATCTCAAATCAAACCAGCGTTACGCCCGAGACAGACCTCGACGAAGGGCACCTTGTCGACCCTGGCGGGTTCTATCCCACCTGAAGGCGGAGTAGAATACTAGCCATGCGTCAATTACGCCACTTTCTCTCGGTCGAGGCCTGCCGACTTTCAGATCCTAGCTCGACTAAAGCACTGTCGATGCCTCGTCGGGGCTCCACTGTCGCGTGGATCCTGGCCGCGTTCATTGCGTTTGGCCCGGTCGTGTACGGTCAAACGGTCCAGGGAACGGTGACCGATCACCAGACTAGACAACCGGTCCCCGAAGCAACCGTATTGCTGCTGACCGCATCCGGATCAGTTCGCAGCATGGCGCTGACAGGTCCGGACGGATCATACTCGATCATCGCCCCGGGCCCGGGCACGTACTCCATCCGAGTCGATGCAGCAGGGTACAACACGCTGAACGGAGAACCCTTCCTGGCACCGGCTGGCCGGATGCTCGAGATCGGCTTGGAGATCTGGAGCTTGACCGAGCTCGCTCCGGTAGTGGTTGAAGCCGAAGCCCAGCCATTCGCGCCGGGACCGGTGCAGGGCTTCTACGAACGTATGGAGGTCGGCAGGGGTGAGTTCCTTTCCCGAGAGGACATCGAACAGAAAGGAGCAACGCGCTTCACTGAGGTCCTGCGATTGGTTCGAGGCGTGACTATTGTCCCCATCCGCGGGTCGCCGCACTACACCGTTCGTATGAAGGGTGCAGCTAGGCTCGCTGGGGACTGCCCGCCGGTTCTATGGGTTGACGATGTCAGGTGGGGGTCCATCGACATTGGAGGTGGTCCAGATCGGGAGCTGTTCCCCCACGACATCGAGGGCATTGAGATATATACACCGTCCAGCGTTCCCGCGGATTTCGCCACCGGAAACTCGATGTGCGGAGTGGTTGTGGTCTGGACGAAGCGCGCACCCTAATGGTGAACGTGGCATTGGACGGACAAGCGTTTCCCGGGGTAACCTCTCTCGCATGAGAGCCCCCACCGGAGGTAGACAATGCGGTTCCCAATGATGACTGCAATGTTTTTGGTGCTGTTCGCGACCGCGGTCCAGTTGAACGCACAAACAGTGAGTGGGGTCGTGCGGGATGCGGCATCTGGTGCTCCCATTATCGACGCCTCGGTGGTCCTGCTCGACAGTCGAGGACGCGTTCAGCGTGGCACCCTGAGCGAGCCCGATGGATCGTTCGTGCTAATGGCTCCCGAAGATGGTGAATACACCGTCCGGGTCGGCGCGGCCGGCTACGCTACAAAGGACTCCCCCGAATTGCGGCTCGACAAAGACGAGACCGCTGAGATGGACGTTCTGCTGATCTCAGACGATCCCGCGGGCGGTCCCCCCGGCTTCAACCAACGCATGGAAAGAGGTGAGGGGGAGTTCCTGAGCAGACAAACCATCGAGGAAAGCGGATCGCACCGCTTCACCGAGTTGCTACGTTACACTCCCGGCGTGACCATCGTCCCACTCCCGTCCGCAGCATGGCGGGACAACGCTGTCGAGCAGGAGCAGCGTCGTGAATCCGCCGACAACTTCACGATAAGGCTCAAGACACAACACGCGGAGGCCGGTTTCCGACACAGACTGGAGGCGAGCGAAGACTGCGTGCCGGTGCTGTGGGTGGACGGTGTGTGGTGGGGTCCCGTAGATGAGGCAAGCGACCGAGGGCCGGACAACAAGTTTCTACCCGACGACATCGAAGCAATCGAACTGTACAATCACCCGTCGATCCTGCCAGCCATGTTCAACAGCGGGCGCGAAGCCGAGGAGTGTGGTGTAGTCGTGATCTGGTCCAGGGAGGGGCTCAAACGGTAGTCAAAGATCGCGAATCGGCTTCAACCGCGACCGCCGTTTCCAGGGGCCGACCTCCAGTCGTCCGCTCGGATTCCCAGCGCCAGCTGTGGTGCAACATGCGTGCATTGAGGTTTCTCCTGCCTGCCCTGGCATTTCTCCCGGCCGTTGTGCCGGCACAGACCATCAGAGGTCACCTCACAGACAAGACGACCGGCCAGCCCGTCGCCGGCGGCTTCGTAGTCCTGCTCAACGAGGATTTGGATGAGCTGCAACGATCCTTGACCGACGACCGCGGTCAATTCACGCTCACCGCACCCGCGGCGGGACGATACAGGCTGAAGTCAGCGGTCGTCGGTATTAGGAGCAGCATCACTCCCCCGTTCGAGTTGGTCGCCGGGACCGATTTGGAACTGAACTTCGCAGTTCAAGCAATCGTGGTAGTGCTACCCACGCTGACCATCGAGGACGAGCGCACATGTCTCGGCCCCCTACAGGGGAGTATTGCCGCCGCCACCATTTGGGAGGAAGCGCGCAAGGCGCTCTCGGCCGTGAAGTGGACCGAGCAACAGTCGCTGTTCCGTCACGACCTGGTGCGCTACGAGCGCCGCCTGGACACATACACACTCGAGGTCAAAGACAATCGCGAACTCTCGCACGGCGGATTGTACCGGGGAAGTCCTTTCGCAACGGAGACACCGGACAGGCTCGAGGCCTTCGGGTATATCCGGCGTGATGGCAAGGAGTTCCGCTACTACGGACCCGATGCGACAGTTCTGCTGTCGGAGCAGTTCGCAAACAACCATTGCTTTTCGGTGCGCGAGGGGGACGGCGAGAAGTTCGGTCTCGTCGGTCTACGGTTCAGACCAGCTCCACATCGCGCGGTTCCCGAGATTGCCGGAGTCCTTTGGCTTGACAAGGCAACTACGGAGCTGCGGTACCTCGAGTTCCGCTACACGGCTGTGCCCGTTGACGTCGAGTCGCCTTTGATAGGCGGCCGCGTCGTGTTCGAGCGACTGCCGCAGGGGCCATGGATAGTGCAACGCTGGAGGATCCGTATGCCGATCATGAAGGAACGGCCGGCACGGTTCAGCGGCTTCATTGCCGACAGCTACCTCGCCGAGATCAAAGAATCGGGTGGCTGGGTAAGTGAGGTTCATACGGCCGACGGCAAGCCAATTTCCCGAGTGGGCGGCGCCATGTTGGTCGGCACCGCAATCGACCTGAACACTGCGCGACCGGTGGCCCGCGCCACCGTGATTCTGACTGGAACCGATATCGCGACGAAAACCGATCGAGAGGGACGCTTTAGACTCGAACGGGTTCCCGAAGGTCGCTATCGGGTCTCTTTCGGCCACGACGTGTTGGATTCGCTCGGCTTCGCACCGCCATACCAAGTAGTGACGATGTCGCTTGAGCAACCGCAGACAGTTGGTCTCATCATCCCGCGCTACGGCTCTCTGCGATCACTTCTCTGCCCAGCCGCCGATCCTCAAGCCGACAACATTGGCATCATCTCGGGGTTTGTTCGCGACCTATCGGGTAATCCACTGCCCGCAGTCCAGGTGATCGCTCTCGAACACCGACGAAGGGTTCGCCAGGACGACGCCGTACGCATGCACTCTGAAGCGATGACGGATTGGTCCGGATTCTACAGCCTGTGTGATGTTCCGGCGGGCGGCAGCGTGAACGTCGAAGCCAGGCTGGCGGGGCTCCGAAGCACTACAATGAGGACCACCACAACGAGGCTCACAGGTGGGGAGATCGTGCGCATCGACTTCTCGCTCCGCACCGTCGAGCGATAGCCCTCTCGCTCAGTCGAGTTGGAACTCCCTGATCTTCCTGTAAAGAGTCCGCTCACCGATGCCGAGCTTCTCCGCCGCGCGGCGACGGTTGCCTCTGGTTTCTCGTAGCGCCGATTCGATTGCAGCGCGCTCGACGTCGGCCATTTTCATCCCCGGACGATATACAACCTCTGCAATCCGATGCGTTCGCTCACCAGCCGGCATTTCCCCCCTTGCATTCCCCCCGATCTCTTCATAATCCGCAGCGGCCACCCGCCCCACATCGATCACCTCAACTCTAGGAGGACCAGTTTCAACTCTGCGCCGGAGATCTTCAACCTGCAGCTTCAGCTCAACAAGGCTACGAAAGATGAACTCGAGTTCGTTTCCCTGAACCTCGCGTGTCTGCTGGGGCACGCGCATGGGAAGCAGCCGCGTGCCGCCTTCCCTTATATCAGCTGGGATGTCGTTGGCACGAACCTCTCTCCCCGGCGCGAGCACAATCATCGAGTCGATCAGATTCCGGAGCTGGCGGACATTGCCGGGCCAGTCCGCATTGACCAAGATTTCCATGGCTCCTGGACTGATGCCTGGGAAAGAGCGTCCGTGCTCTCGACTCAGCTCACCCACGAAGCGCCGTATCAGTATCGGGATATCGAGCTTCCGTTCACGCAACGGCGGCAGGTAGATTGATAGGACATTGAGCCGGTAGTACAGGTCATCCCTGAATTCCCCCAGCGACACCATCTCCCTGAGGGACCGGTTGGTGGCCGCAATGACGCGCACATCCACCCGGATTGACGCACCACCGCCGACGCGGAAGAACGAGCGACTCTCCAACACACGAAGCAACTTCACCTGGACCGAGAGCGGCATCTCGCCCACCTCATCCAGGAACAGTGTTCCGCCGTTCGCCAACTCAAAACGCCCTAGGCGCCGTTCCGCCGCGCCTGTGAATGATCCCTTCTCGTGACCAAAGAGTTCCGATTCCAATAGCGTCTCTGGCAGGGCGGAACAGTTAACGGCTATGAATGGTTTGTTTTGGCGCTGAGACAGATCATGAATCGCATGAGCCACCAGTTCCTTACCGGTACCGGACTCACCCTCGACTAGCACCGTGCTCGACACCGGCGCCATCTGCTCGATTTTGACAAGGACTTGCTGTATAGCCGGGCTGTCGCCGAGAATTCCTGTGCGATGCTGCAGCCGCCGCTGGTCCACCATGTGCTGCACCGCAGCCCCAACTTCTTTGGCATCCACCGGCTTGGAGAGCCACGCAGCAAGTCCGATGCGACGCGCCACCTCTGACGGATCGGGTGTTGCTGATTCCACCAACCCGAGTGTAGCTGTGGACCGTTCTCGGGCCCGTTCTATGAGTGCAGTGGCAGTGCGCTCTTGCAGCGCGCCCGTCAGCACAATCACGTCTGGGTCGGATTGCTCGAGGATTGCCACTGGATCGTCCAGAGAAGACGCCATCACTGTATCAAAGCCAGACCTCTCCAGTTCCGCGTTCGACAGAACCGCTGTCTCGAGGTCGTCCATGGTTACGAGCACCTTGGCTGGCATCAGTGATCCGTGGCCTCGTTGCGGAGGATTGCCACAGCGTGAGGGAGTATGGGAGTCAGTGTCGCTAGCCCATCCTTCACGGCATTGGGACTGCCCGGCAGATTGACGATGAGGCTCGCCGCGCGAATGCCGGCTAAGCCCCGCGAAATCACCGCCCATCGCGTGTTAACGCGGCCATCCGCTCGCATCGCCTCAGCGATTCCAGCAGCATCTCGCTCTAACACTGCACGCGTCGCCTCCGGGGTCGAGTCGCGGGGCCCCAGCCCAGTGCCCCCCGTTGTCAATATCACGTCGGCGATGTCGTCATCAGCCAATTGAACAAGTGTTCTGGCGACATAGTCCGACTCGTCCGGCACGGTCTCCACGGCTGCGAGTTCGTACCCTGATTGCTGCACCCACTGCACCACTGCCGCACCGGACAGATCCTCTTCTTGGCCCGCTGCGCACCTGTCAGAAACAGTCACGACAGCCACGCGAATGCCCATGAGTGATCCTACTGAGCCCTCCTCGTCTTCACGCTTCCGTTCGTGTAGAACGGCAACTCGACAACCTCAGCCGCTACGCGCTTCCCACGGCATGCAATGTCAATTGCTGTACCAGGCTTCACTGAGTGGGTGGGTAGATACGTGGTACCGATGGGAATTCGCAGACTGGGGCTGAATCCACCACTGCGGACGATGTCTACCTTGCGTCCTTCCAGATACACATCGTATCCGTGCCGCGGGATCACCCCTTTGCTGACCATTCTGAACCCCACCAACCGTCGCCTCGCCCCACCCGACTCTTCGATCTGCTCCAAAACCGCCTTCCCGGCAAACGGAGCACTCTTACCCAGCTTCACGATCCATCCCAAGCCCGCTTCATATGGGTTGATCGAGTCGTCGATGTCAGAACCGTAGAGTGGGTAACCGACTTCGAGACGCAGCGTGTCCCGTGCACCCAGGCCAATCGGCGTGGCCCGACCGTCACCCACCAACGCATGCCACATGACTGCTGCGGACTTGGCACGGAAGTACAGCTCAAAACCGTCCTCACCCGTGTATCCAGTCCGCGAGATAAAGCAGTCTATGCCAGCAACTTGCCCGGTCACAAACCTGTAGTACCCAGTCTGTCGCACGTCAGGCTCGGCAAGAGGTACGATCAGTTGCTCAGTCTTCGGTCCCTGGACTGCCAACAACGCCACCTCGTCTGAGACGTCCTTAAGCCGGACGTTGATCCCGGCTTTCCTGCCAAGAATGTGATTCCAGTCCTTCTGGACGTTTGCTCCGTTTACCACCAACATGATGCGGTCGTCAAAGCGGTACACTAAGCAGTCATCGACAAAGGTGCCCTGTTCGGTCAGCAGCGCTGAGTATTGCACTTGGCCAACTCGCAAGACACTGACATCGTTACACGTCAGCCTGTTCACGAAGGCGTTTCTGTCGGGACCGGACACCTCGAATTCGCCCATGTGCGATACATCGAAGACCCCGACCCCACTGCGCACCGTCTCGTGCTCCTTCGTGATACCGCGTTCATATTGGACGGGCATCTCGAACCCGGCAAACGGGACCATCTTGCCCTTGCTTGCAAGGTGAAGGTGATAGAAGGGTGTGCGTTTCAGCTGCTGCGCTGCCATCCTCGTTCCTTTCAACCCATCAACGTTGCAAGCAGCGCTTTCTGGACATGTAGTCGATTCTCTGCCTGATCCCAGGCCCGTGATTGGGGACCATCAATCACGTCGTCAGTCACCTCTTCTCCGCGGTGGGCGGGAAGGCAATGCAAGAAGATCGCATCTGGCGATGCAAGCTTCATCAATCTCTCATCCACACTGTACCCGCTGAAGGCAAGTCTCCTGGCCTCGGCGTCAGCTTCTTGTCCCATTGATGCCCATACGTCCGTGTTTACCACGTGCGCGCCTCGCACCGCATCATCCGGGTCCTCATATATGGCGACATCGGTGGCTCGCTTGGCTCGATCGAAGATCTCGTGGTCCGGCTCGTAACCTTCTGGACATGCAAGGCGAAGTTCGAAGCCAAGTAGAGCTGCTGCGTTGAGCCACGAGTTCGCCATGTTGTTACCGTCGCCGACCCACGCAACGATCCGGCTTTCCCAAGAGCCGAACGCCTCAACGACTGTAAAAACGTCCGTCAGTAGCTGGCACGGATGCAACAGGTCAGTCAGTCCATTCACGACCGGGATGGTCGCATGTGTGGCAAGTTCCTCTACGTCAGAGTGCGCAAACGTGCGAATCATGATGCCGTCTACATAGCGTGACATCACGCGCGCGGTGTCCGAGATCGTCTCGCCTCTGCCCAGCTGTAGATCCTGCGACGATAGGAATAGGGCGTGACCACCCAGCTGGTACGCACCAACCTCAAACGAGACTCGCGTCCGCGTACTGCTCTTGGCGAAGACCATGGCCAGGGTCTTCCCCTCCAACGGGCGGCTCCGAAAATCACCTGACTTCATGGCAGCAGCCAGCTCATACAACTTGGCGACCTCTTCTCGAGAGAGGTCGGACATCTGTAGGAAGTCTCTCTTTGGCATACTAAATCGATGTTAGTCGGTCAAAATGACAGGTTGAGGAGGGATCTTAGCTTCCGCGTGTGGCCCTGGCAAGACGTTTGTTCTTCGCCCTAAAGGATGTACTTCCGCAGATCTTCGTCTTCCACGATCCGGGTGAGTCGCTCCGCGACGGCGGCCGCATTGAAGACGACGTGCTTGTCCGGGACATCGGGGAGCTCGAACAGAAGGTCTTCAAGCAAGGTTGTCATGACTGTGTGGAGTCGGCGTGCACCAATGTTCTCCATGCGCTCGTTCATGAGCATGGCGATGCGCGCGATCTCACTGACTCCATCATTGCTGAAGTCGAGCGTGGCACCCTCCGACGCGCAGAGAGCCTGATATTGCTTGACCAAGGAGTTCTCGGGTTCAGTCATTATCCGGACGAAATCCTCGGCGCTCAGAGAAGAGAGCTCGACGCGGATCGGAAACCTCCCCTGCAACTCGGGTATCAGGTCTGATGGCTTAGAGACGTGAAATGCGCCTGCAGCAATGAATAGGATGTGATCACTCCGCACATACCCATAACGAGTCTGAACAGTGGAACCCTCCACGATTGGCAGCATGTCCCGCTGTACTCCTTCGCGTGACACATCGGGTCCCATCTGGCCTCTCTCACCGGCTATCTTGTCCAACTCATCTATGAAGATGATGCCGTGATTCTCAACTCGGTCGAGCGATTCATTTACGACATCGTCCATGTCGACCAGCTTCTTCAGTTCCTCGTCGATTAGAATTCGTCGCGCATCAACCACCTTTACCAAGCGTCGCTTCGTCCGTTTCGGCAAGAAATCCTGCAGCATCTCACCCAGGTTCATTTCGGGTGCATCCATCCCGGGTTGTGGCTGCATGAACTCGAGGATCGGTAGTGATTGCTGGCTGATTTCAATCTCGATCTCCTTGTCCTCCAGCTTGCCGTCGCGGAGCAGCTGTCTAAGCTTCTCTTGTGTGCGCCGGTGACGCTCTGTGAGGCTCTCCTCACTCGTAGCGTCGCCCTCCCGTTCCGGTGTCACCTCTCCACTTGACGACACGACGAATAGGGGGCGACCGGTCGGATCCTGCTCCGGTTTCAGCTCGCGCCGCGCATCCTTTGACTCACCATCCTCCTGTTCCGCCGCGGGCGCAGGAAACAGCAGATCGACGAGTTTATCCTCGGCACGCTTCTCGGCTGTCGGATACACGTCATCTTCTCGTTCGCCGCGCACCATGTTTACCGCCGAATCCACCAGATCGCGGATCATTGACTCCACATCGCGGCCCACGTACCCGACCTCCGTGAACTTTGATGCTTCCACCTTGATCAGGGGCGCACCCGCGAGACGCGCCAAGCGCCTTGCGATCTCTGTCTTCCCGACACCGGTTGGGCCGATCATGATGATGTTGTTGGGCAGGATCTCGTCTCGGATGTCGTCGGGTGCCTGCTGTCGCCGCCACCGGTTGCGGATGGCGATCGCCACAGCCTTCTTCGCGTTGCCTTGCCCGACGATGTACCTGTCCAGCTCGGCCACGATTTGGCGCGGAGCAAGTTCTTCTAACCACGGAACGGGATCTGGCCCGGTATCCAAGGTCTGGAGTTTCGATTCGGTCGAGTCGTTTTCAGTCATCGTCAATCGTGCGTTGACACCAGGGCCAGACTACGCAAGCTCCAGCACACTGATGTTATCGTTGGTGTAGACGCAGATTCCCGCCGCTATCCTCAGGCTCTTCTCCACCACCTGGGTTGCACTCAAACCAGAGTGATCAGCCAGCGCACGGGCGGCGGCCAGCGCATAGTTGCCACCGCTTCCGATGGCTACAATCCCGTCGTCGGGTTCAATTAGCTCACCACTCCCGCTAACCACGAAAGAGTGTTCCTTGTCCGCCACCGAGAGCAGTGCCTCGAGGCGTCGCAGGACGCGGTCGCTCCTCCAGTCCTTCGCCAACTCGACCACCGCTCGGGACAGATTACCAGGATAGCGTTCGAGCTTCTCTTCGAGCTTCTCGAACAACGTGAACGCGTCGGCGGCAGCTCCGGCAAAGCCTGCCAGCACCTTACCGTTCCTCAACTCCCGTAGCTTGTTGGCATGCGCCTTCATGACGGTGTCACCCACCGTCACCTGACCGTCGCCTCCCATTGCTACTTTGCCGTCCTTACGGACGCAGAGAATCGTAGTTGCCCGAATCTTCAGCTGTGGCATCGATCGCCTCCTGAACCCCCGTATCTCAAACACACCAGAGGATTGACCGAGATCGGAGAGCGTGGCCGTTCACCCTAGGCGCGGGGATGAGTCTGGTCATACACCCGCTTCAATCTCTCTACACTAGTATGAGTATACACTTGCGTAGTGCTGAGCGAGGCATGACCCAGTAGCTCCTGAACAGCCCGAAGGTCAGCCCCGGCGTCGAGCAAGTGCGTCGCGAAGCTATGTCTCAGGCTGTGCACCTTGAATCCGGAACTCTCATCGAGCTTCCGCAGGAACTGGGCGACTATGTGCTGTACACCCCGCGGGGACAGTCGCCTTCCTTTTGTGGATAGGAATACCGCACGCCGGTCGACTCGTCCTGACGTCAGTCTGCTCAACAATGAATCACGCTCACTGTAGTACCGTCGCAGGGCGCGTGAAGCGTGATCACCGATCGGTAGGATCCGTTCCTTCTTGCCTTTTCCGCGGACCTTCACCTGGCCGGAAACCACGTCCAGCGATCGCAGGTCGAGTGAGGCCAACTCCGACAGCCGCATACCTGTCGAGTAAAACAGCTCTAACATGGCCAGGTCTCTGGTAGGCTTCAAGCCACCATCTGCGGCTAGGCTCTCTGCATATTCGAACATAAGGTCGACTTGGGCACGATCGAGAACTGCCGGTAGTCTCTTTTCCAGTTTTGGCAGCCGCATTGTGGCGGCTGGGTTCGCCTCGATACCATAGCGAAGATTCAGGAATCGATAAAAGGCGCGCAGTGCAGAGATGGCTCGCGCGATCGATCGCTTTGCCTGTCCCCGCCGGGACATTTCTCCCATGAAGCTGCGCAGCGCCAATCTATCTACCGTGGTCCAGTCCCACCGCGCAGCGTCACCGTAATACTCATCACAGAAGCCGGTAAACGACCGAAGATCCCGCCCGTATGCCTTGACCGTGTGTGCGGAGTCCTGGCGCTCCTTTGCAAGGTATTCCAGGAACTCCTCGATTCGGGCACCCGGATGGGAGCTCATTGGTCCTCCGACCCCACACCCACTGCAAACCGCTGCATGCTCGCCAGCGCACGTTCAGACAGCAGCTCTCGCTTGCGCCGCTTGTCCCGTACCCGCTGACCTAGCGGCATCAACAACCCAAAGTTCGCGTTCATCGGCTGAAAGCGCCTCGGATCAGCTTCGTGCACGTAGCGCATCAAACCGCCCAGCATCGTCTCCGGAGGTGGGATCAAAGCGCTCCGGTCCAGCATCAAACGAGCGAGATTCACGCCTGCAAGCAGCCCTGTGGCAAGGGATTCCGTGTATCCTTCGACTCCGACCAATTGACCTGCAAAGAGCAGCCTGTCGTCATCTCGCGCGGAGAGGTGTCGGGTCAGAGAGGCTGGAGAATTCAAGTAGGTATTCCGATGAATGCTACCGTACCGCAGGAACTCGGCATTGTGAAGTCCAGGTATTAGCCCTAGTACGCGTTTCTGATCGGGTATTCGGAGCCGAGTCTGGAACCCTACTAGGTTCCACATCTGGCCGGCCCGGTCGTCCCGGCGCAGCTGCACCACAGCGAATGGCTCCTTGCCGGTGCTGGGGTTGGGCAATCCAACCGGCTTCAAGGGACCGAATCGCAGCGTGTCCGGCCCTCTGGCGGCCATCTCCTCGACTGGAAGACACCCCTCGAAGTATGGTACGGCATCGAAGTCGTGGCCAGCGCACTGCTCTCCTTCGAGCAGCGCATTGACCAACTGATAGTATTCCGATTCTGTCAGAGGTGCGTTCAGATAGTCGTCTCCGTCGCCCTTTCCGTATCGGGAGAGCCGGTACATCACAGACAGATCTAGGGAATCAACGCTGGCGATCGGCGCTATGGCGTCAAAGAACGCGAGGGAATCAGTACCTAGCCGTTCTCCAATGGCTTGGGCAAGCCGGTCCGACGTCAACGGTCCAGTGGCCACTACACACGGGGGCTCCAGCAACGTCGCTTCGTCACGGACAACGTTGATGTTGGGATGAGCAGTGACTCGCGAGGTCGCCTCTTCGGCGAAGGCTCGACGATCGACGGCAAGTGCAGCGCCACCCGGCACTCGCACCGTATCCGCGGCGCGCAGCAGGATGCTGTTCAGCAACCGCAGCTCGGCCTTCAGGAGACCGTGAGCATTGGTGATTTCCGTGGATTTGAAAGAGTTGCTGCAGACCAGCTCGGCGAGCTGTCCAGTCTGGTGCGCCGGCGTGCCCACGACCGGCCGCATCTCGGCCAGCCTAACAGAAAAACCCCGTTGCGCGAGAGCCCAGGCGGCTTCACAACCTGCTAGGCCACCGCCTATGACCGTCACACTCATTCCGTCACGGCTGCTCCTGCCTCCTCCACTACCGTGAACTCGTCTTCGCACTTCAAGCAGCGCCTGTAGTCTCCGCGGGCCTTGGTGGATCGCATTTCTGCGCCGACATACCCACATGACGGACACTCGTCGGGAGCGGGTCGGTACCACGTCGAGAAGTCGCACTCCGGGTATCGTGAGCAACCGAAGAACGAGCGGCCGCGTCGCGTTCGCCTCTCGTTGAGATCGCCGTCGCCGCACTTGGGACATTTGACCCCGATGGGAATCGGGCGAGTGTGCTTGCACTTCGGGTAGCCAGTGCAGGCCAAGAACTCCCCGTAACGACCAGTCTTGACCACCATCGGTGAACCACAATCACGACAGACCTCATCCGTAGGGCGATCCGGAACCTTGTCACGCTTCAGAGGTCGAGTGTAGCGGCATTTTGGGTAGTTGGTGCAAGCGATGAACGGCCCAAACCTACCACTCTTGACGGTGAGTGTTCCGCCGCACTCGGGGCATGGTTCTTTCTCGATCTCCTCCACATTGAACGCCTCACGGATCATGGCAGCCGTGTCGACCTTCTCCAGGGCTTTGGCAAACGGTCCGTAGAAGTTCTCCAGTACCGTACGCCAGGCCAGCTCCCCCTCCTCGACCTTGTCGAGCTCTGTTTCCATCTCTGACGTGAACTCCACGTTGAAGATGTCGGGGAATCGACTGACCAACACCTTTGTCACAGTGTCGCCAAGATCAGTAGGGCTGAACCGTTTGCGGTCCATCCTGACGTAGTCTCGATCCCGCAGGGTCGACACAATGCTCGAGTACGTGCTCGGACGTCCTATACCCAGCGCCTCCAACTCCTTCACCAAGCTCGCCTCGCTGTAACGTGGTGGCGGTTCAGTGAAGTGCTGTTTTGCGGCGATGTCCGTAACCTGCGCTTCATCTCCCTTGCTTAGCGCAGGTACCGGCGCCAACTCTTCGAAGGTCTTCTCCTCCTCGGCCTCTTTGGTTTCGGTGTATAGGATGTGGAATCCGTCAAACACCACAATGGAGCCCGTCGCACGGAAGAGATAGTCACCAATGGCAAAGTCGAGCGTGGTTGTGTCGTACACAGCCGGAGTCATCTGCGACGCTACGAAGCGTTGCCAGATCATCTGGTACAGCTTGCGCTGATCCGCGGTCAGGTACTGCCTAACTCTCTCAGGCGTCAACGTCACATCGGTGGGGCGTACTGCTTCGTGTGCGTCTTGCGTACGGCTCGATTTCTTGGCCCGATACGTATTGGGCTTTGCCGGCAGATACCTCTCATCATAGCGCTCACTGATAAACGATCGGACTTGATCGATGGCGCTACCGGCCACGCGCGTCGAGTCTGTCCGCATATACGTGATCAGGCCCAAGGCACCTCGTTCACCCAACTCGACACCCTCGTATAGCTGTTGAGCACAGGCCATGGTGCGCTTAGATGAGAAGCCAAAGCGCTTTGCTGCTTCCTGCTGGAGGGTGCTCGTAATGAAAGGAGGGGCAGCGTTCTTGCGTCGCTGCTTTCGCTGCACAGCCGAAACGACGAAGGGCCTTCCTTCGACTTCCGATACGATCTTCTGCGCCGCATTCTGCGTCCGAACATCCGGTTTGCGGCCTTTGACCTTGTGCAGCTTTGCGGTGAATCGGCGCCGCTCTGCTTCGAGCTCGGCTTCGATAGACCAGTACTCCTTGGGCTTAAAGCTGCGTATCTCAGCCTCTCGTTCGACGATGAGACGCAGCGCCACCGTCTGCACCCGACCCGCTGAAAGTCCCGCCTTTACCACTTTCCAGAGGAGAGGACTGGCCTTGTAGCCCACCAAACGATCCAGGATCCTACGTGCCTGCTGTGCCTCGACCTTCCGCCCGTCGATCTCTAACGGATGAGCCATGGCGTGTGCTATCGCGTCCTGTGTGATTTCGTGGAACAAGACGCGGTGTATCTCCCCCCCATTACCGATTTGGTCGGCCACGTGCCAGGCGATCGCCTCGCCTTCACGATCAGGATCAGTGGCCAGGAACACTGCCGCCGCACTCTGGGCAGACTGCTTCAGCTCGGTAACCGTCTTCTTCTTGCCGCGGATCGTGACGTAGGTGGGCTTGAAGCCACGTTCAACGTCCACCCCGAGCTCCCGTTGAGGCAAGTCACGCACGTGCCCCACCGTTGCCTTGACGGAGTAGCCCCTTCCCAAATATTTGCCGATGGTCTTTGCCTTAGTTGGCGACTCGACGATTACCAGGGAGCTGCCCCGCTTGATGGGGCTTTGCCGTTGAGTACCCTTGCGTGACGGCTTTGCCGTGACGGTCTTCGGCTTCGCCGTCTTCTTGGACGCCTTAGTCGTCTTCCTCTTTGTTGACCCGGTCGCTTTCTTGACGGACTTTATCGCCTTCTTTGCCGACTTGGTCGCCTTCTTCTTCGTTGTCTTCTTCTTGACCATCATATCTCTCAATACTCTCGTCGAACCAGATAGTGCGCATGCCGCATCAACGAGACATCAACAGGCTGCCTAGTATTGGGTCAGTGACGGCCGAAGGTCTGCTCGACCCTCAACGAGTGCGCTCGACTACGACCCGGCAGCTTGGGGTGGGCATATTTACCCAGCATGCCCCTGCAACGCAAGCTCGATCACCTCGCGCGCGACCTCCCCTGGGCTCTTACCGTCGGTCGTAACACAGACATCGCAGCGGTCGTAGAACAGAGAACGTTGGGCCAGTAGACGCTCCATCTGGCCAACTGGGTTCGGGCTCTCTAGCAGAGGACGGCCTCCTTGGGGGAGAGCGCGTGACACTGCCTCGGCAGGTGTCGTATGGAGGTACACGGTTACCCCGCGAGGCCGAGCAGATTCGAGGTTCCCAGGTTGAGCGGCCCACCCTCCACCGGGGATGATCACGCCCGGCGCACTCCCTAAAGCGAGCAACGCCTCGTCACGCTCGAGTTCGCGGAAGCGGTCCTCGCCCAGGGACTCGAAGATCTGTGATATCGTCATTTCGGCACGCTGCTCTACAGCAGCGTCGATGTCATATATCGCGGCGTGCAGAGTGTCCGCTAGGAACCGTCCGACGGTGCTCTTACCGGCGCCGGGCAGTCCTACTAGGATGACATGCCGATGGAGCTGCATCTTGCTGCGCCTCAACCATGCCGGGCGGCGATCCGAGCCACGTAACTATCATAGTTGGCCCGCATCTCAGGAAGGGCATCGCCGCCGAACTTCTCGAGCATGGCCTCGGCCAATACCAGAGCCACCATCGCCTCCGCAATCACTCCCATGGCGGGTACGGCTGTGACATCGGATCGCTCCGCCTGCGCTTTGGCGGGCTCACCAGTCTCCATGTCCACCGTGCCAAGCGGTCGCATCAAGGTCGATATAGGCTTCATCGCGGCCCGTAGAATGAGCGGCCCTCCCGTCGTCATCCCTCCCTCCAGTCCACCAGCTCTGTTGCTCGCCCGGCCATATCCTCCGGCGCCCTTGATGTCGGCACGCTCGATCTCGTCGTGTGAAGCGGAGCCGCGACGCCGAGCAAGCTCGAACCCGAGCCCGATCTCAATACCCTTGACCGCAGGTATCGACATGACCGCGTGAGCAAGCCGTCCGGCAAGGCGACGATCCCAGGAAGCATGCGACCCGAGCCCCACCACCAATCCTCGAACAACGACCTCGGCCACCCCACCCAGCGTGTCCCGGTCCGACTTGGCCTTGTCTATCGCGGCCACCATGGCCTCTGAGGCCGCAGCATCGAGGCAGCGAACAGGTGACCGATCGGCCACCTGGTTGAGCTGTTCTGGCAGCAGTTCGTTGCGCGTCGCCACGACACCCCCGAGCTCAATAACGTGGCTTCCGATGTCAACAGAGAATTCGGAGAGCAACCTCCGGACTACCGCTCCGCAAGCCACGCGCGCAACCGTCTCTCGCGCACTCGCGCGCTCCAGGATGTCCCTGGCATCGCGACGACCGTATTTCAAGCTGCCGGTTAGATCGGCATGGCCCGGGCGTGGTCGGATGAGCTTGCGTCGCCGATCCGGTGCGCCGGACTCGTCCGGCTCGACCCGCATGACTTCCTCCCAGTTCTCCCAATCGCGATTGCGAACCATCAACGCAATTGGTGAGCCGATCGTCTCGCCCGCACGGACTCCCGAGAGGATCTCTACTTGGTCCGACTCGATCTTCATGCGAGCCCCACGTCCATACCCCGACATGCGACGCCGCAGCTCTTCATCGATGTCTTCAGCGACTATCCGCAACCCCGCTGGAACGCCCTCGAGAATCGCTATGACGGCCTTCCCGTGTGACTCTCCCGCGGTCATGAAACGAAGCATCTGTCTCTCACCGGTTGCCTTCTCGCGTACCCCTATTCACCACACCGCTGTCAAGATAAGAAAAGAGCCCGGCCGAAGCCGGGCTCACAAAGTTGCCTGCCTGCCGCGTCTAGGTGCCGGGATCCAGGATGTGCGGCGTCACCATGACCAACAGGTCGCGCCTTCTCTCACGTTTCTCGCTGAATCCGAACAACCCACCCACAATCGGTAGATCCACGAGCAAGGGAATACCGCTCTTCGAAACCGTCACACTGGTCACGGTCAAACCTCCGATGACGGCCGTCTCTCCATCTTCGATCAGGATCTGGCTTTCCACTTCCTGAGTCTGGAACGTGTAGCCCAGGTCGGCCGCCGCTTCCACCACCGCGGAGTTTTCGACGCGAACGTCCATCAGAACCTGCCTGTTAGCGGTGACGTGCGGCGTCACCCTGAGTTGCAGTCCCGTGGGCACGATTTCGGTGGTTGCAACCGGTGCCTGGGCGCCCTGGCCCACCGGCGAACTGAGGTCAACAACCCGAATCGGCGTCCGCTCACCCACCAAGATGTAAGCTTCGGTATTGTCCGCGGTCGTGGTCAGGGGCTCAGCTTGAAGATCGGCTAGGTCCACCTGCTGAAGCGCATTCACGAACGTCGTCACATTGAAGTTGCCGATGGCAGTCGCGAATATGAGCTGCAGTGCCGGAGAGAGGATCTGCGCCTCGGCGTTCGCTATCCCCGACAGGGCGTTGCCGCCCAGATCGACAATCGTCACTTCCTGTTCGTATGCGTCCTGAGTGAAGGAGTCGTTCACTCCGTCGCCGTCCAGGTCCTTTCCTTCTATCGTTGCCGGATCAGGACGCGCGACCAATCTGTTGAAGAACTGATCTCTCGTTCCCAAGTCGTACTGAATGCCTAGGTCCTGCAGGTTCGACCTGTCCACGAAAATCAACTTCGCCTGGATCGAGACCTGGGGAGTCCGCACGTCCAACTGCGAAACCAGGATCGAGTCATCGCTGATGCGGCTCTGTACATCCGTTATGAGCAGACTGTTGGTGAACGTGTCTGCTACCACACTGCCGCGCTCTGTAACCACACCTGCCATAGTCTCAGCCAACGATGCCGCTCTGGCGTAGTTGATAGCCACAACTTTCGTCACCAGCGGCTCGGTAGAGTCCCTGGCTGCCAGAGACTCACGGCTGTCGACTCGGATGACTCCCGGCGGGTCTTCAGTCCCCATCAGGCCATGGGCATCGAGAATGGTGCGGAAGGCCACATCCCAAGGCTGGTTCTTGATTGTCGCACTGAGAACCAGATCTACGTCCCTACCAATGATTATGGACTTACCGCTGTACTCGGCAAACGCGTTGGCCACATCACGAATGTGGGCCGAATCGTAGGTAACTGTCACGGGGGGCTGCTGCGACTGCACCATCGGCAAGCCACCGGTGCGGGCAAACGCGGAGGACGGCAGCGCGGCGGGCTGCTCGTCATCAGACTCGTACCAGTTGGCGGCCAACGTGCTGGACCATGCCTCGAAGCTGCGATCGGAACCGAACGAAACACGGACCGCATCATCGACATGCTCGAGTTGATAATCCCTAATGGACTCCAATTCGACCACTACCCGGACAACATCGGACCGATGTTGCGAGTATCTGATGTCCGTGATTCCGCCTCGTGCGTGGCCGTCATAGAGTGAGCCCGGTGCATTGAGTTTCGCGCCCACGAGGTCGACCACCAGACGTGGGGGATTATCCAGAACGAAGTCCTGAATCGTCACAACGCCCTGCACGTCTATGATGATGTGCGTACGACCCGCGCCCGGAAGAACGCTTACCGCAGTCACCTCACCAGGCCCCGTCCCCTCGGCCACGTCGGCATACGCTGCGGGCGCCGCCAGGATCAAACCCACGGCTGCGAGTATCATGAACCGCTTCATGGTGTCCCCTCCTGCCTGCGCCTTTGGCGCAACACTACCTGGCGTTCAGATCCGAACTCTGCGAGAACAAGAACAACTGCCCCCGGGGTGATCTCGGCAATTCTGATTCGACCAACCTCGTCTCCCACCCGAACCGCGTAGGATTGGTTCACAATGGTGTCGCGCAGAACCGCTATGCTGGCGGCGGGGTAGCGCGGATCGTACGTGATACTCGTGATCCGTAGGTCCTGCACCAACGGCCGCACGTCGCCGGATTCGAGTAACGACAAGAACGGATCGCGGTTGACCCCCCGATAGGAGAAGATCTCTCTTACCAGTTCCGTTTCGCCCTGATTCTGGGCGGCTGCGACCGTGTCCATCTGGGCGACACCGGCGTCAGTCGGCTGCGATGGTGGGGTCGCGACCGGCTCGGAGCCGTCTCCACCACAGCCGATCAGCAGGCCCACGCAGACCACCGCCCAAGAGAGCCTCTTAGCGGTCACCACCCTCACCTCCTTCAGCCGCGGGTGCTTGCGGCTTGACGAATGTACGGAGGAAGAATTGAGCCCTGAGCATTGACTGCGAAGTGTCGGCGTACGCAGCCTGCTGCGCCTCCTCAGCGAGGTTCAGCTCGAGGTCGTATGGGACCATGATCCGGGAGAGGCCGGCGATGTCAGACATCAGGACACCGATCTCATTGTAGTTGCCGAACACGGTCCAACGATATCGATATATGTCGAAGCTCTGCCCTATCTCTACAGCCAGGGGACTGAACTCGGCTATCTCCACCCCATTGCGCTTCGCGCGAGCCGAGATTTCGTCGATCAAGGTTGTGACCTCATTGCCGGTTGGCACCAGCTCAGTCATCCGGTCGAGCATGGTCTCGTAGTCTCGGACCGTCTGGCGAATACTCTCCATCGTGCCACTGGCGAGATCTCGCTTTGCGGCCTCCACTCGAGTGCGCAGCGTGTCAGCCTGGATTCTCAGAGCCGCCTGCTCCTCGAGCCGCGGCCCACGCCAGTAGACCCAGAACGCCGCACCGGCCACGATCCCCAGCACAATCGCCAGGATCATGGCCCTCTGTCGCTCACTCGCCGTCATCGCCATGCCAGCGCTCCCTTACCGAACCGACTCCTGGACAGGAGTCATACGAATGAATGCCGAGTCAGCCTGTTGATAGGTCGCATTGATGGTGAACGCGGTCACCGGCCTCTCGCTCTCCATCACGGTCTCTGTCGGTCCAGGCTGGACGTCCGTGAGCCACGGTGAGTTGCCCAGATTTCTCAGGAACCTAGTATAGGCCCCGATGTCGGCCGTTCGGCCGGACAGAGTGAACCGTACAGGGGGTTTGACCACGACCTCCACTTCCTCCAGCAGGTCCACGGCCGGCGCCGGCAAGAACTCCAGACTCACCATCCAAGTAAAATCGGGCAACGCCTTGGTTACCTCGTCCATGACGTGTGCCCAAACGTAGCGGTCTGCGTCGATCTCACGGATCGCGTTTAGTTCCACTACCAGTGAGTCGCGCAACCTCTCTTGTCGTTCCTTGTCGCGTATCAGGGTGTTGAATCGGCGGGCATCCGCCGTCACTGTCTCGACTTCTTCCCTCAGATTCGCAAGCTTGCGGCTCTCGGTGAAAAAGACGATGCCGATCAGAGCGACCGCAACAACCCAGACCCCCACGGCACCTACCATGAAGGGGTCCCGAATCTTGCCGACAAACTCGCCAAAATCTGGCATCGAGAAGCCGACTGCAGCTCTCTTCTTTTTCTTGCCTGGAAGCAGGTTGATCTCGATCATCGACTGCATGGTTCAGGCCCCTCAGAGGGATCGCAGTGCAAGACCAGTGGCCAGCATCAGAAGCGGCGCGGCCTCATCAACGTTTACCGTATCAAACACCCCATCCTTCACGTCGAGGCGCTGGATCGGATTCGCGACCTCAACCGGGGTGTTGAGCCGCTGTGACAGCGTGTCGGTGAGCCCGGGTACCCGGGCACCTCCCCCGCAACAGTACACTCGTTGGATGGTGCCCGCTTCCCGACTCGCCGATTGCAGGAACGCCGAGGCTCGCTCAATACCGACCGAGATCTCCTCTCCACGCGCCCGCACGTAGGGATCCAGATCAGGCGATCGCTCGAAGCCTTTCAGCATATTGTCGGCATCGTCTGCCGATACGCCGCGCTCCCGCTGGAGATCCTCTCGGATCTTCCGAGTCCCCACCGTTAGGTCCCGAGTGAGCAACGGGATTCCGTCATCGAGCACGTTCACATTGGTCAGCTCGTGGCCGATGTTCAGCAGGGCGGTCACGCCCTCCATGGCCTCTGGATGGTTCAGACCGAAGGCATTGTGCAGGGCGAAGGCGTCGACGTCAACGACATCGGCCTCCAGACCGGCTTGCGACAGAAGCTGGACCTTGTCTTCGACCAGGTCTCGCTTTGCGGCCACAAGCAGCACGTTCATCTGAAGTCCCTCTCCTTCGGGATCCAGAATCTGAAAGTCCAGCTCCACCGCCTCGATATCGAACGGCACATGTTGCTGAGCTTCCCAGCGCACGACGTCGAAGGCCTCGCTTTCCTTCATGCGATCGACCTGGATCTTCTTGATAATGACGTCGCGGCCGCCAACCGCCACCACGACCCGCTTCTGCCTGATGCCAGCGGTCTTGAACAGCCCCTGGATCGTGTCAGACACGATGCCAGGATCCATGATTTCGCCTTCGACAATCGCGTCGGCTAGGACTGGAGTAACGGACACTCCGCTCAAGATCGGCTCGCCTTTTCCGTGGTCTATGGCGACCAACTTGAGCAGCCCGCTGCCAATGTCCAAACCGACCGTCGTCTTGCTCCCGAGCCCGAAAAGCGCCATATCTGCCTACAGGTCAACGAGATAAGTGTAGTTTGCGGGACCCTACAGTATGGTCCACTGCCCAGTTTGTCAAGCTCTAAGCTACTTTAACCCAGCTACAACAACCCTCTGGTAGGCACCGACTTACGGGATTCAGTACGCCCGAAACCAACTCCGCCGCTCTAGCGGCCATGGCTGCCCGGACCCGATCACGGCCCTCCGCAGCCCGCAGCTAGAATAGCTAATCGACGCACCGGCCGCGACCTGACTCTGTCCGCGACGCGAGTCAGCCACCATCACTGCACCGTAGATTCGGGTGCCTAGACCTGCAATCATGACCGTTCCATTGACCAGCACCAAGCCAGCATAAGTAAAGCTGCCGGTTACCGAAAGATCTCCGTCCACCACCAGCACTCCCTGCCCTCGTCCGCCTCGTATCTCGAGGTCGCCCCCCACGAAAACCAAGGGGAAATAGCTCCGACAGGGCGTGTCCGACGGATAAGGGTCGCCCCAGTTGTCTTGTCGCGCTGTGACGCACGTCTCATTGATCCACGCGGGCTCCGGTCGAATGAGCGGTCTGGCGACCTGTACGGCCGCAAGGCGTCGCAGTCGAGCAACTTCCTCAGGCAGCAATGCCGACGGGTGTTGCTGCACTACTGATGTATCGGTAAGGATAGGCGGATCTCCGGAAATGCAGTCTGAGCCAAAGCACTCGATGATTAGCCCTGAGGCCGAATCGGCTGGCGAGATCAAGAGACCAGGCACCGGGGCCGTACCCGGCTCACATCTCCACCCGGCTGGTTGAGCATCTCTGCCGCTCAGAGTAGCACCCTGCTTGATTTCCAGCCGGCCAGACAGCGTGAGTGCCGCCGGCGAGGGCAGAACCACGGGATCCAGTCGCACGACCATACCAACAGCCTGCCGAACGCCCCCCGGGCCTTCGCCCATTGACGTGATCAAGAAGAGCCGCTGGCTGAGTCGGTGCACGGATCCGGCGAACCCCGTCTGACCGATCGGTCCCGGACCCGAGAAGGCCGACTCGCCGCCCACGGGCAGATTGCCGTAACCTACAGTATTCCAGGTAGTTAGAGGCTTGTGTAGACCGGTTTCCGCTGCTGCTAGCGCCCGCTGGAGGTTCAGGAAGCCGCGACCATTACGGCGTTCCGACTGGGCCAGCAGCACGGCGGTGCCAATCAAGAGTCCAATCACGAATAGGCCGAATACCGCTATGGCCAAGGCAGCTCCAACCTGGCCTCTCCAACGCTCGCCTGAGATCGACTTCTCAGTCCGAACGTCAATCACGGCAGCGGGCGATTTCGCAGTGTCACGAGCGTCGTAATGGAGTCCCGTAATGCGCCTTGTATTCGTTGACCGGAGGCGGACCCAAGCGCTACCACCGTTATCCTCACTTGGCGTACCGCTGTTGGGCTCCCCGTGGCTGCGCCTAGACCGTCGACGTATTCCAACCTGAAGCCCTGATCCTCCAAGGGTCCGACGAGGGGTTGGGTTGCGCTCCAGCCACTGCCTTCGCGCCATTCGCTGAGGCCCAGCCACGCCGTTCCAGTTCTGTCGTGGTATAGCCGAAGCCGAGTTGTCTGATACGCGCGCAGCGGGGCACCGGTGGGGACCTGGCTCAGCTCCAATCCGCTCACTCCAGCGAGCGCCAGACCTACACCGGGATCCCCGCTCGGACATACTCTTTCGGTTCTAGAGGTAACGGCTGAGGTAAGCCAGTGGCCATCGTTCCTGCGGGCATGGCCGCGTTCCGCATACACAAGAACCGAATCCCTGCCTGGGGCAACCTGCCTCAGTCCGAAGGATAGGTTGCGATACACCGTTAGGACGCTGTCAGCACCGCTCGGGGCTTGGCAAACGAACTGAGTGCTTCGGGACGCTCGGTAGGTCACAGACGAAGGTGCGATTGCGATGAGATCGCCCCCGCTGGAGTCGAGCTCGCGCAACTCACCGGCCACGGCTGAGATCGCAGTTCTCAGGCGGTCACTGACCTGCGTTCTTTGGCTCAATTCCTGGAAGAAGCGGTTTGCAGCGGAGATCACGCCATGCATTGCGAACGCGACCAGGCTACCCAAGACTAGCGATACAACGAGTTCAACAAGCGTGAAGCCCCGATTGCCAGCCTTCATCGGGGACACGCCATCGAAACGGTCAGTGTGTCGGACCGCGTCCGGTGCCGCCTTTCGCTGCGTATCACAACAGACACCTGGAGCACGCCTTCACCCAGCGCTGTTGAGCCCCACGACACGGTTCGTCCTGCCCAAACGCGTTCACCGGGTGGCGAGCCCGCGCAGACCGAACCTCGCAGTCGCTCCAACTCGGCTGCTGCCAACGCGCTTATTTCATTGTCGTCTCGTGCCTCGTCAACCAGACGAGGTATCGAGGCAGCCGCACCGATCAGCGCCAAGCCACCAACAGTGAGCAGCAGCAGCGCCACCAGCGTCTCGACCATCGTGAAGCCACTCATCAACGGGTAAACTATGGTTGCTTCGCTCGGGCGCGTGACCATTCCCGTGCACCGAAGTCTCAGAATGCTGCGGACAAAAAACACCGAATCAGTTACACGCCGGGCTACCTTCTAACGCCGCGGGCGGCGGTGCAGCCGCTGCTCCGACAAAGATCGCGCACATAGTAGGGATTCCTAGATAGTTCGACGTGCCGGACCAACCCGCGATGTCTCCGCTCACGATGGTGACCGTGACCCCAGATGACGGAGAGTAGTCGAACGCGGCGTTGGGCACGGCACCGTTGTAGTAGATCCCGT
>JBDHHP010000043.1:0-30028 GCA_039589275.1 Gemmatimonadota bacterium
ACCCCAAGCTGGAGTTGCACTTACGGATTCGATCGCCCAGGCGGACACCGTCGATATGGCTGACTCAATAGCAGTTGGGGACTCCCCCGCCTTGTTAGACTCTGTCTCGCCGGCCGACTCGTTGCCGCGAGCCGGCCCCGACACTTCCGGGTCGGATCCTTAACCTCGGGATTCCCTCGACGTGGCAGGGATTGCAGGTGGTCAACGACCAGCGATCCAGGCCGGCTGCCATTGACCTGAAAGGAGCATCATACCGATGGGCACGTTCTCCCACAAAGGCAGATCATACAGGGTAGATGAGAACGGGTTCCTTCTGAACTATCAGGAATGGGATGATGGCTTCGCCGAGGGAATGGCACCGGCGGCCAAAGTAAAGGAAGGGCTCACCGCTCAGCATTGGAGCGTAATCCGCTTCATACGAAGCGAGTTCGAGCGGGCCGGGGAATGCCCCCTCGTCTTCAGTACTTGTAGGGCCACCGGGCTCTCCCCCAACGAGCTCAAGTCGCTCTTCCCTGCAGGTTACACCAGAGGCGCTTGTAGACTGGCGGGCCTGACGTACAGAGACCGCTTCACCGATTACTACGGCGAGGCCGTTCCTAAGAGAAAGGGGAAGGGGAGCGCAACTGTACAACACACCGACAAGGTCTATCGCGTGAACGCGTTCGGGTTTCTAGTCGACTCTTCCGAGTGGGATGAGCATTTTGCGGCCAACAAGGCCCGGGAAATGAAGATGCCCGGGGGACTTTCGGAGAGGCACTACGAGATTATCCAGTTCTTAAGAAGGAGCCACGCGATGGGCCAGATAGTGCCGTCCGTCTCCGAGTGCTGCAACGCTCTGGGCGTTGATCCGGACGAATTGGAACGCCTCTTTCCGGACGGCTACGTTCGAGGTGCCCTGAAGATCGCGGGGCTGTGCTTGAAATGACTCCGCCGAGGCTCACTCCGCCGTTGGGTCCATCACTTTTCCGATGAAGAGAATGGTGCCAGATAGCCTCTCGCGCAGCACAAAGGCGAAGGGCCGATCAACGACTATACTGAGCGGCGCACTGTCCGTCATGCTGACTGAAGTGACAGCCGCCGCCTCAGTGCCTTCCTCGTCTACCTGAACGAACGACTTATGTCTCACCTCGTCAATCCATATGCCGCCCGGCGCAAACATGTTGGTGAAATCCGCAGTCGGGGTGAATGCTTCGCCCATGCCGAGTGCTGTCAACACATCGTTCATCACCAGTTCGTACTCCAGCGTGAATTTCGGCAGTGACACGCCGATTTCACTCGGTGCAAGCTCGTCAATCCAGCCTGACCATGTTTCAGCGGTGAGCGACTCTAATAGATCTGCGATGCTGCTCTGACCGTATGGTAGTAGCACCGTCATCTGGTAGGCCTCTCCACCATAGGGTAGCTCCACGATCAACAGATCATCACTCCAACGAAGCTGAACGGGGATCTCCCCATCGTGAGACATCATGTCCGCCGTCACCTGAGATCCGTCATCCAGCGTGAACGGCGCGCCGTGTGTTCGGCTCTTGTCGAACTGATAGGTCCAATCCGCCTTGAAGTAGATCGCGTTTATCAAATACATGACGGTGTTTGCAGGGATGGGATCCGGCACGATCCTCTCGATCTTGCCGTTCGTCTTTTCGCTGACCCATCCGTTGATTGTCCCTGCCGCCGTATTGGCACCGAAATCGATGGCGGACACCTCGGCGTCAAAGAACTCCCTGTTCAAGTCCAGGAACGCCGGTTCGAACGTCATCGTGTTACGATGCCAGATCGAGTTGGCGATCTGGAACTCGACCCGGTGATCCAGGTTTCTCAACAGGTCAATCAGATCGCGGTAGGATTGATTCACTTCCTGTATGCTCATGCCCCGCAACTCGAGCGCCTGTTGCATGGCATCACGTGTGCTTCCCGCAGATCCGTTGTAGGTCATACCCAGCGCCATGGCCACGCTGAGCGGCGACACAAACACGTTCTTGTCACCTTCCTGAGCGTTGATCTCACGGAACAGCTTCAGAGCAAAGGCGTTGTCCGCCTCAATCAGCTTCGCCTCGGCGACACTCAGGTCGCGGGGGAGAGTCGTGATCGGGCCATCACGAGGTCCAAGGGAGTCTCCACAACCCAACAGCAGGATGCAGCCAGCGAGGGCAAGAACCAATCGGATGTCATGTGTCATGCTCATCTTGTCGCCTCGTTATCCCGCCGTTGGGTCCAGAACCTTCCCCATGAACAGGATCGTGCCCGAGAAGCGTTCTCGGATCACGAACACGAACGGCCTGTCCACAGTGAAGTTCGGAGGCGCGCTCGTGAGGCCAATCCCCACAGACGTGACCGCGGCCGCTTCGGTTCCCTCTTCATTCACATCCACGAAAGTCTTGTGCTTGACCTCGTCTACGTAGAGGTCGCCGGGCTGGCAGCACATGCCGCTGAAGTCAGCCACGCCGGGCAGGAACGCCTCGCCCATGCCGAGCGCATTTAGGACGTCATTCAGCTTGATCTCATACTCGAGCGTGAACTTGGGCATAGACACATACATCGACCCCGTGCTGAGCCCTCCGATCCAGTCATCCCAGTTCTCTTGCGTTAACCGATCCACTAGATCGTCGATCTCGGCGGCCGTTTGCGGCAGCAGAATAGTCATGCTGAACGCTTTTCCGTTGTACGGCAGGTCTGCTATCTGCACGCCAGTGTCCCAGTTGGTCCCGAACTCGATCTCCTCCCCGTGAGTCATCATGTCCACGGTAGCCTGTGAGCCGTTCACCAGTTGGAATGGAGCACCTCGGGTTTGAGCCTTGTCGAACTGATAGCTCCAGTCGCCCTTGAAGTAGATGGCATTGATCAGGTACATGACGATGTGCCAGGGGACCGGATCTGGTACAATCTCCTGGATCTTGCCGTTGGTCTTATCGCTCACCCAACCGTTGATAGTGGGTGCCGCCGAGGGATCGGAGAAGTCAAGCGCACTAACCTCAGCGTCGAAGAACTGTTGATTGACGTCTAGGAAGTCCTGCTTGAAAGTCATCGTATTGCGATACCAGATCGAGTTCGCAATGGTGAATTCGACGGCCGGGTCGAGGTTGCGCAGCAGGTCTATCAGGTCTCGATACGACTGATTGACCTCTTCCAGTGTCAAGCCGTATAGCTCCAGAGCATCCTGCATTGCCTGCTGCGTGGCGCTCGCGGCTCCATTGTAGGTCATTCCCAACGCCATCGCCACACTCAAGGGCGAGATAAATACGTTCTTGTTCGCGTCCTGCGCGTTGACTTCGCGGAACAGATTGAGCGCAAACGTGTTGTCAGCTTGAATTAGGTCTTGTTCGGCGACACTGAGGTCACGCGGCAGACCGGTGATGGGGTCGTCGGGACTTGGCCCGTTGGTATCGCCGCACGCAGCAAGTGCGACGATGGGGGCGGTCGCGATCGCTCGGATCAGACGGCTCATGACGATCTCCTAGCGCGGTACACCAGGTAATACCCTGGGCTCCGACTTCGGGTCACAACCGGAGTTCGTCACTTCCGTTGCGGCCGAAGCACCGATGCCTTCGGCTGCTTCAGCTCCGGTCAGTCGACCCGGTCTCAGCAACGTGCACGGAGATGCGGTCGAGGAGATCGCCCAGAAACTGCCTTCTCCTGGCCATGAGGCGCCGGAGCAGCGACCGGGCGCCCCAGTATGATGCACCTATTACGCCTCCGCCAAGCGGGATCAGTGCCAGAACGTCGATGGTCGAACCGAGGATCATGCCTACGGTGACTACCGTCGCTGTAGCGACCGCCCCACCCAACAACGCCGCGTGCTGCCCGCCTCCTTCAGTTATCCGGACACGCGTCTTACCGCCCCTGGTGCTCACCATGACATGCGTGAGGCGTCCTGCCCCTTCAATTGTGTTTTGGAAGCTCAGCGAATTCCACGATAGTGACTTGCCGAGAGTCGGATTGAGGCGTCCCACTTCGCCCATGGCGCCTCTTATGTTCTCCAGGATCTCCTCGAACTCGTGTTCCGGTACCTCGCACCCGATCACTCGCTCCAGGTCGATCTTCTCCGCAATCCCAAACAAACCGCGTCTGGCTGCCGGTCGATCCGCCGGTCGGTCCATTCCCATGGCGGCCTCACGGATCCGCTCGGGGGCGATACCGACTTCCGCCGCCACCTTTTCAATGCCACCGAGTGACAACGCTCCGTCTTCCGTGGGGTGCGCAACCTGCCCATCTGCAGCATGCCCGACGATCGCCCGAACTTCCGAATCACTGTACTTGCGCGGGCTGCTCGACTTTTGGGATAGGGCTTCGGCGAACTCAACGGGTGTACTGAATCGATCCCGCGGTCGCGCCGCCATCGCTTTGGCCAAAGCTTGTTCCACGGCGGCGGGCAGCTTGTCGAGCCGGGTCCTTTGGTCAGGAGGTGCATCCAGGAATCGACCCAGCCTCACCTCCTCATCGGTGGGCCACCAGGCCGGCGTTTGGCCCGTCAGCATCTCGTAAGCGATACAGGCCAGACTGAATATGTCGGTACGCTCATCGAGTTGCGTGTTGCCTGCCGCCTGCTCCGGACTCATGTAACCTGGCGTTCCAATGGGAAAGCCGGTCCGCGTCAGGTTCTCGCCTCCCGCGGTGCTGATTGCCTTTGCGATGCCGAAATCCGCAACCACGGCGTGCCCTTCGGAAAGGAGTACGTTCTCCGGCTTGACGTCTCGGTGCACCACCCCCTGCCGGTGCGCGTAGCTCAGCGCATCCGCGACTTCCCGCGTCAGAGTCAGCACGTATTCCAGATCGAGCTGCCTCTCGCGATTCATGACACCGCGCAGTGATTCCCCGTCGACAAACGGCATCACGTAGTGAAGCACACCCTTCTGATCGCCGGAGTCGAGCAGCGGCAGCACGTGGGGGTGGTTGAGTTGCGCCGCGATCTCGATTTCCCGTAGGAAGCGGTCAGTGCCCAGAGTCGAGGCCAACTCGGGCCGCAGTACCTTGACCGCAACCTTGCGTCTGTGCCGCACGTCCTCAGCCAAGTACACTGTCGCCATTCCACCGCGGCCGATCACACGCTCGATCGAATATCGGCCAGCTAGGGCTGTGATCAGGTTGTCGGGTATCGTTTCCATGACGCGAATAATGGAGAGTCAGTTCGAGTTCGGCGAGGGCGGCGATCTCAGCAGGGTTGACTGAGACAACCGCACTCGCAATCTTGGCCCAACCCTGAACGGGGCTGATCAATTCTCCATCGCCGGCCAAGCCGACCCTCTGGTGGGAGCGAGTCACAGGCATGATCCGCTCCCTGCACTCCACTCACCTCGTATTCACGACTCAAGCAGCACGGGATTCCCTTGGTGTAAGTCAGTACTTGCTACTGAGCATCGCCGTCATCGCTGTCTTTGGTGTCGCCGTGTTCGCCACCGGCTTCGTGGCCAAGAAGCTCGACATCTTCGACGCCAACTACGGCAAGGCGCTATGGGCGGCCCTGCTCAAGAACGGGATCTTCTGGGGCGCGGCGTACCTGCTCAGCCGCTACATACCCATGGCACCACGTGAGTTAGTGCTGGTGTTGGCTGGCACGGTGGCACCTATCATCATCTACAAACTCGTATTCGAAGCGACTCTAGCACAGGCCACGCTGATCTGGATCTCGGTGCTGCTGGTCGAGCTGGTGGTGGGCTTCACGCTGGTCTACATCGCCCTCGCCGTGGGAGCCAACCTGGATCAACGCTTCGATCTTGCGATCGTGTCTGGCGCTCCCGTCGCTACGCTCGCCAATCCTCGCGTCGCACGGAGTTCCAGCAGCCGGTCGTTACTCAGGAATCCCATCCCGACCACATACAGGAGGGTACTGTTTAATGTGCACTGACCTGGCGACAGCGATCGTCGGTGCAACCCAGGACGCACCGCGTGAAAGCACTATCGTGCAGGCAATCTGGCTTGCCGCCACCATAATCTTCGTAGTCTCCTGGATCACCACCGGATTCACAGCCAAGCGAATTGAGAACCTGCACAACCCAACCTACGGCAAGGCGTTCTTATCGCAGATCCTGATCGGGCCCTTTTCCCTGGCTGCCTTTATGATGTTCGGGTTGTACTTCGAGGCCCCTCCAATAGTGGCCTTTCTCGTCGCCTACTCGATCATTCCAATCGTCATCTACAAGATCGTGTTTAGCTGCGCTATGTGGCGCGAGGCAGCTTTGATCTGGATCGTAGTGTTCCTGGTACAGACCGCAGTAGGCTATGGGATGATTCTGGCCGGCATTCTGAGCCTAGCGGCGTTCACGGGCGGGCAGGCAGCCGCGTAGCGAAGCGGGGTACCACGGCCGTAGCGGCCGCCAATGCGGCGTTTCGCTACGGCCGTCTGTCCGACCCAGGTGGTCTAGGGCTTCTTCCGATAGTCCAGTGCTGGCTCCCGATCACCCAACAACGGCACGTACTCGAAGTCGGGACCGATACGTTGCTCGAACTCGGCTTTTGCTGCCGCGATAAGGTCCTTGTCCATGAACAAGTCCACTGCTGTGAGCGCCATCGCCTCGGCCGCCACCATCATGCCCTTGTTGCCAATGCTCATTCCGCCGGCGGCGATCGCCTGCCAGGTGTGTGCTGATGTTCCGGGAACCCAAGTTGCGGCACTCAGCCCCACGGTAGGCACCAGCCAGCTCACGTCACCGACGTCGGTTGAGTGGGGCCTGGCGCCCTGGATGACGACGAAGGGCTCAACCCCTGCAGCTGACTCCAGTGGCGGCGAGCCGTCAGGCAGCGAGGTGCGGATCTTCTGCGCAAACTCCAACTCCGCGGTGTCGTAGTCGACTCCACCGACCTGCTCCAGGTTGGCATGCAGCACCCTACCGAGGGCCTCGTTGGGAAGCACAGCGTACGTGCCGCCGGTCACCTCGTATTCCATTGTGGTCTCTGTGCCGAGGGCTGCGCCTTCGGCGGACTTCACCACACGGTCAAAGATCTGACTGACTTGGGCCGGATCCGGGTTCCGGATGTAGTAGTACACTTCTGCGAAATCAGGAGTCACGTTAGGCGCCGAGCCACCGGCGGTAATCACGTAGTGGACCCGTGTCTCCTGTGGCACGTGCTCGCGCATCATGTTGACCATGTCATTCATGGCCTCGACGCCATCCAATGCGGATCGCGCGAAGTGCGGCGCCGCCGCGGCATGAGCGGATACACCGTGGAATCGAAACTTGGCCGACTTGATGGCCAGTGTGCTGTAGACTCCGGTGCCATTCCTGTCGCCGGGATGCCAGTGAATCACTGCGTCGACGTCCTCGAACAGACCAGCGCGCACCATGTACACCTTCCCCGAACCTCCCTCCTCTGCAGGTGTCCCGTAGAGACGGATGGTCCCGGATCTGCCGGAGGCCGCCAACCAATCCTTCACCGCTACGGCGGCACCGGTCGAGCCGGTGCCGAACAGGTGATGCCCGCACGCATGACCCGACTGCAGGCTCGGATGGGGCTGTCGTACTGGCACTCTGTCTTGAGTGATACCGGGAAGCGCATCATACTCGGCCAGGATGGCAATGACTGGAGTCCCGCTGCCGTATGATGCGATAAACGCAGTGGGCATCCCCGCAACGCCCGTCTCGATATTGAAGCCCGCGTCCGCCAGAGTCGATTGGAGCAACGCGGCGCTCTTTTCCTCCAGATATCCCAACTCAGCGAGATCCCAGATCTGTTGTGCTATCTCACCGTACTGAACGCTGTGGCGTTCGAGGTGAGTTCGTACCATCTGTTTGCCGTCTTGGCCCAGGATGGCAGCAGGCACATGCATGACGCAGTAGCTCAAGAGCACAGCGGTCAGGTGAAGGCGAACACGCACAATCATCTTAGGTCTCCTAGCATCTGAATCGGCCAATACGTATTGGTCGGTGGTTGGTGGGGTGATGTATGGAGTGTATCTCAACCTGCCACGATCCGGAATGGCCCTGGTGAGACAGCACTCGTGCCGGCGCAAGGGTGCGGAACACGAATCTCGTGGACGTAGTGCTCTAAGCGGGGGTGGAACTCAGCAACCAGCGGGATTACCGTGAGCGTGGCCTATCCCGCCGGTTGTCCGCCAGACGTGCCCGCACCCGACTCAAGGTAGCGAGCTTGGAGCCTCAGCCGCCCGCGTGAACACCATTCCCTCGCCGTCGCCAAAACGTAACTCGGTGACGCGACCGTCCACATCGATGACGAATCGAACCCAACTAGGATTCGACCTGCCGTCACCCAAGTGGGCGCGGAAGGTATCGTAGTGCCAGTGCACCAACTCACCACGCAACTGGCTCTCCGTTCCCATCCGCGCAGTCAGCTTCCCGTTCTCCTCGACCACCTCCAGACCTCCCCACACAGGATGAGTATAGGTTCCGGCGTAGTCTACGAGTGAGAGGGTGTGCCGCGTGCCGGAATGGCGTCGTGCTTCTTGCCGAGCGCGCGCCGAGTCTCCTTGCGCCGCCATTCCACCGTAGAGCTCGAGCAACTCAGTGTTCCAGTCGCGACCGGTATCACCGATCTGGATGTCGAATGCCCGGAGCATTAGAGCGTGCCGGAACTCGGCATGATCCAAATTCCCCAACATCACGATCCCAAAACGTTCATCCGGCAGCAGTCCCACAATCGCTATGCGGCCGTCCAGGCTGCCAGTGTGGAACGCCACCGAGTGTCCGCGGTAGTCCTGCTGGAACCAGCCCAGCCCGTAGGTGGTCCAGTGGGGACTGGTGCGCTGTACCGTCGGATAGAATTGGTGCGCCGGAATGATCGTGTGCGGCTGGAACAGCATATTGAAGGTCGATTGTCCGATCAACCGCTCTCCACTCACGGTAGCGGAATCCAGAAGGAACTTGATCCAGCGCGCCATGTCGGATGCAGTCGACCACACAGCTCCAGCTGACGCCAGTACATCAACCGGGGTCTCCTCGATGATGCGTATGGTGTCCCTGATTTCATAGTGTGGTGCGGAGACGTTACCGTCGCCGGACGCACGCACGTCTGAGAGACTGGCGAAAGTCCGGCTCATACCGAGTGGCTCCCACAGCCGCTGTCTCAAGAACTCCCCAAAAGTCTTACCTGATGCCCGTTCGATCAGCTCTCCCGCCAACCCATACATGATGTTCTGGTACGTGTATCCAGCTCGGAAGGAGTAGCCGGGCTCCAGCAGCCGCACGCGACGGAATATCTCAGCTTCGTCTATGTCGCCACGCACCCACAGTAGATCTGCGTTGCCGAGTCCGGCACGATGGGTCAGCAGGTCCACCACGGTGAGTTCCCGCGTCACATACGGATCCGGCATCTCTAGTTCAGGAATCCACTTGGTGACGGGATCATCCCAGTTCACCGCACCGTCGTCCACCAGCATTGCGATGGCAGCGGACGTCATCGCCTTGGTCGTAGACATGATTCCGAACAACGTCCGCTCATCCACCGCACCGCCATCCTCGAGCGATCGAACTCCGTATCCCCCTGAGAACACGACGCTATCGTTGCGCACCACAGCCACCGAGAGACCTGGTATCTGCCAATCACGCATCCCACGCTCGATGAACTCATGCAGGGAACGGCCGAGCGACTCTGTGGTGGGGGCCTGAGCCGCTAACGAGGTCGGCAGCATGGGCAGCATGGGCAGCATGACGGAAAGAACAAACCAGATGTGACGCAACATTCCAGCCTCCGCAGATGACATTGGGTGAGAACATACCTATGGCGGTGTGAGACAGCAAAGAGCCTGCGGTTAGTCGGCCTGAAACATCTCTCTCACAGCGGGCTTCATGACCTTTCCCATAGCATTGCGCGGGAAATCGGGCACGACCTGCAGCAGTTTTGGAATCTTGTATTTGGAGAGTCTGGCACCGGCCCAACTACGTAGTGTGGCCAGATCGAGATCCGTCCCTTCTCTCTTCACCACGGCCGCAGCCACGGCTTCACCCCACACCTCATCCGCAACCCCCACCACTGCGCACTCCTTGATAGCCGGATGCTGCCGCAACACGTCTTCGATCTCCAAGGCAGACAGCTTGTACCCACCCGACTTGATGATATCCACCGAGAGCCTTCCCAGAATCCGGTAGTATCCGCTCTCGAGCACGGCCATGTCGCCCGTACGGAACCAACCACCCGCGAACGATTCACCCGTAACCTCGGGCTTGCGCCAATACTCGCCAAACACGTTCGGACCGCGAATCTGGATCTCGCCTGGTACATGTTCTTCCTCTACCGCTTCGCCTGACTCCGTGACCAGTCGGACCTCCACGCCGGGAAGCGGTTGTCCCACCGCGCCAGGTCGCCGCTCACCATGAAGCAGGTTGGATATTCCCATCCCGATCTCGGTCATCCCATATCGCTCCAACAGCTTCTGGCCCGTCAACTCAGTCCACTTCTCGTGGACGCTGACGGGCAGCGCCGCCGAACCAGAGATCATCAACCGCATGTTCGCAAAACCTCGAGCCCACGTCTTCTTCTGGTCCGACGTTGCTGACTCAAAGGCTTGGATCAGTTTCACATAGATGGTGGGTACGGCCATGAAGATTGTGTAGGCCCCCTCACCGACACGCCCCAGGATCCTCTCGAGGTCAAGAGACTCGAACGTCTCAACCTGGGCGCCGGACCAAAGGGCGCAGCTGAGTACATTCACGATGCCGTGCACGTGGTGGAGCGGCAAGAACAGGGGAATGCGATCGTCCCTCTGCCACTCCCAAGCGTCGATGAGAGACAAGATCTGCGCCTCGATGTTGGCGTGAGTCGTGACCACTCCTTTCGGCTTGCTGGTCGTGCCGCTTGTATAGAGAATCATCGCGCGACGGTCGGCCGATACATTAGGCAAATCACCTGGATCGGCCTTCAGGGCCTCATCGATACAGAGCGTTCGTATGCCAAGCTGCTGGCAAAGCGGCTCGACACGTTCCTCGAGCCGGCGCGGTGCCAGCACGACGCCTACGTCTGCGTCTGTTAGAACGTGTTCCAACTCGGGGCTTGTTGCCGACATGCTGAGAGGAACTGCGATTCCCCCAGCCAGCCAACTGGCCCATTGAACTGCAGCATATTCAAAACTTCCCGGTATCAGAAACGCGACGCGGCTCTCCTGGAGATCCTCCGCACCATCCAGTAGGGCCGCCGCAACGCCTTCTGCAGCACCGAGCAGATCGGCATATGTGTAGGAGCGGCGTGCGGAGACAATTGCCGTGGCGTCACCGTAGCCTGTAGCCCTCCGGATCAGATTGATGCCGGTCACGCTACCCCCGTGAAGCGACTCCAACGAAATCCTCCGCGTCTGGTACACACCGCACGGCTATCCAAACAACGCACGGATCACGACGAACACTACCGACGGCCCCAAGAGACATCCCAGGCCGGTATAGAATGTGGCCGTCATTGCACCGTAGGGTACCAGCTTCGGGTCTGTTGCGGCGAGACCGCCAGCCACCCCACTAGTGGTGCCCATGAGTCCTCCGTAGACCATTGCCGAGCGCGGGTTGTCGAGACCGATGTAGCGGGCCACAAACGGCGTTCCAGTCATCACGAGCATCGACTTCACTAGGCCGGCCGCGATACTGAGCGCAATGATGTCCGAAGATGCGCCGATCGCCGTTCCTGTGACTGGTCCGACGATGTAGGTAGCAGCGCCAGCGCCTATGGTGGTCATGCTGATCGCATCGGTATACCCGAACGCGTAAGCCACCATTGCCCCGACAATGAACGAGCCAATGACCCCGACTAGCAGCGAAACCACGGCGCCGGCACCCGCTTTCTTGATCTCGTCCATCTGCACTCCAAACGCCGTAGCCACGATGGCGAAATCCCTCAGCATCGCACCGCCCAACAGCCCAACACCCGCGAACACCGCGATGTCCGCCAGCCCTTGATCGCCGCCGGTCACAACACCACCGACGTAGGCCAGCACCAGACCAGTCAGAATCGCTATCGCCGAGCCGTGGACGTGCCCGTTGGTCAGCTTCTTGGACACCAAGTAGGAGAGCCAGACAGTGACACCAACAAACGCAAACGCGGTGATCAGACCGTTGCGAATCAGTACCGAGCCGAGCAGTTCGAGTATTTCTCTCATCGCTCGTCCTCGGCGCTGGCTTTGCTTGGCGGTATGAGGTCCGATCTGCCGACGCGACTGATAACGGGTACCAACGCGAAACAAACAACAACCGCCAGCGCGCCAGCCAAAATCGCCGCAGGTCCTCCCTTGACCGCAGCCAGCACATTCTGCTTAGCCGCCATCGCGACGACCACTGGGATATAGATCGAACTCCAGAAGATCACGCCCTGCTGCGACACTGGCTTCAACCTGTCGTTCTTCCTCAGGTAGTCGGACAGGAGAATCAGCAGCAGCATGGCGATGCCGACACCGCCAACGTTTGCCTGGACGCCAATCAGCTTGCCAAGCAGCTCTCCCACGAACAGGCCAGCGATCATGCATCCCGCCAGCAGTGCAACACCATAGATGACCAAGGTTATCTCACACGAAGAGGGATCTGATAGGAAGAAGGTAGACGCGGATGGTGTCAAGAGCGAGCGATGAGTGCTAACATTGCACTAGCCGACACCACAACGGAGAACACGGTACAGTGAAGCCTCCACTCAACGTGACTCTTGATCCGATCTTCCTAGACAAGAAGGTACGGGACCGCCTGGCCGACAAGAGCGATCCAGCCTTGCGCGCGCGAGTTCTCACCGAGCTGTTGGACCGCCCTGATGACGATCGCGAAGTGGTTCGGGCGCGCAAGCGGATACCGGATCAACCCTGGATCAAAGCGACACTGGCGGCACACAAAGGCGACGGTACTTGGGGACGGGGGTTCTACACCAAGTACGATGGCACGAACTGGGTCATGCTTCATCTCAGCGAGTTGGGAGCTCCAGGACATCTGCCACCGATTCAGAAGGGCTTACAGCATCTCTTGACCCATGCCAGGTTTACCCGCGATCTACGCGGTATGAATGCTGAGCGCTTCCAGGGATGCGCCGATGGGGCTTACTGGCATTATCCAGTGGTCTGCCTGGCAGCTCATCCTGCCGCGGTGCTGATTCGCTACGGGCACCTCGAACATCCAGTCGCGCAGGCAGCGCTGTGCACTTGCCGATACATGTTCGACAAATCGGAGGGCTTCGGCTGCTTCGTCATTGATGACTCGCTACAGCCGGCCTGCTTCATGACTGTTCCCAAGGTGCTGAAGGCTTTTCTGTCGATTCCGCAAGGTGCACGCACGGCACGTGATCGCAAGCTGATCAAGCAGATGGTCAGTCTATTGAAGAAGTCCCAGTTGCACCGGTACGTTGCCCGCGACAACCGTCAATGGTTGGAATGGGCGCATGAGGCGTCGGCGGAGCAGCGGCGCAAGGAGAAGCCCAAGTGGCTTGCGGCAGGCCGCGACCAGCCGCGCCGTGATAAGTCAGGATGGCTGCGATTCAGCTTTCCACACTCCTATAATTCGGACCTTCTCGAAGTGGTGCTTCTGCTTGGAGAGGCAGGAGCCAAGTACGACCGAGTGATAGAGGAAGGGCTCAAGCTGATTCTGTCCAAACGGGGCAAAGACGGTATGTGGAAGATGGTCGGAGGCCTTAACGGCAAGATGCACGGAGACCTGGACCGCAAAGGTGCGCCCAGCCCCTGGATCACCTACCGGGCGCTGCTGGCCTTCAAGCGATTCGGCCTACTCAAGATCTAATCCCGCCGTCGCGATCCCGGCTCTTGTTGGAGACACGGTCGTAGGACCCTGTCCTACCTAATGCCTTTCCCAACCAGAACACGCCGACCAGCGTGAATGCGACTGGCGGAACAACACCCAGTGAAGAGACACCCCTCAAGATCAAGTCCCACCACATTATGGCGGCGGCGAACAGACACAGCTCACCCACCAGAGTGCTGAGCCAATTCGCATTTGTGACCGGTAACATCTCGTTGACTCCAGATCTACCTGACATTGTGCGTTCTTCGGTTACTCATCACCCAGCGCAACCTCCCCGTGCATGCGTATGCCGTCGGCCTCATACCATACGCGCGCTGTGATCGAGGATACACTCGCCAAGAGTGCGGCAAACGCATCGACGAATCGTTGCTCTTCATTCCCCAAAGCCAGCGCGTCCCGAAGGAAACCGGACAGATCGAGCAGGGCATGACCCCTTACCTCGACGATCGCATGTGCGTGGGTCGCAGCTGCGTCGACGGCGAATGCTCCCTCCCCTACGAGCGACAGCCCGTTTCGCATTGCATGCTCCGAGGTGGCAGCCAGCAGGTAGCCGTCAACAGCCGCGAACGCTGGGCCAGCCAACTCGCCAAACGGTGTTCGAACGACCAGGCCGCGGACCTCGGTTCCGTTCACGACGTAGTCACGAATTCGCGGCACGGCCATGCCAAACGTTCGCACCCAGATGTGTTCGATACTCCAACCGCGCAGCGAGACCAACACGGTATCTGCCAGGTATGACTCCGGGGCCTCGAGCACCGTGACCCACGAGGCAGCTTCGTCATCTGGGTTCTTCAGACCGAGCAGCCAGCCCTGGTCACCAAGCGCGCCGAACAGATCGCGCCCTAGCTCATGCCCTGAACGCTCCTCAAACTCGGCTATCCAAAAATCGAAGTTTCGAAGCGGGCTGCCGGGATATTTCGCGGCCGCGTAACGCAACCAGGGTATGCAGGCTTCCGATTCGGGCCGAAAGGCCGCCACCACAGCTACGTCTCGGGGTAGTCGCTGCGGCAACTGGGGTCCGCTCGCGCCCGGATTGAACACCCGAACCACCTCGGGTGGCAGGACGCCGGTGTCATACAGCGCCACAGCATCAGTCACGACCCTGCCGGCCTCGATGTCGCGGCGAAACGCCAACACACGGACAGCGTCGAGATCTGCGGATATGAGCGTGCCAATTAGTTCCAGTCCCGGCAGCCACGCTCCCGACATGTGAGACTGAATACACTCTCGTATTGCGGCGGGATTTACCCATCCCCGAGCCAGGCCACCCGGCGGCAGACGCAGTTCAGCCTCGTCCATAGGGACCGCGTGGGCTAGGCTGGTTCCATCTCCCCACGCCACCCTCTCCAACTCCTCTGCGGCGCCAGCAGCACCCAGCCACACGGCGTTCCGCGCGCGAATCACAGCCCAGCTTGGCGCAATTGAGGAGAGGATGGAATCGGCTTCGGCCGCATCCGGCCGGAGAAGTGCAAGCGCAACCAATTCACCACCGCCGGACGTAGACACCAAAGCAAACACAACCCTGTCACCCGCCAGAGTGAGCAGGACGTCGGGGTCGAGGCCAAGTGCCGTGAATAGTCGGTCCTGAAACAGGGCCATGGGCTGAATCGAGCGGATCTCGGACCAGCGCTGCGCGAGACCACTGACCTCCACTGCAAACAGGGTGGCTTCAGGCAGCAAGTATGGTAGAGGAGCAGTCGCCGCCTCGATACGAGACAGATTGTCCGGCGTCTGAGGAGCTTCTACGTCACACGCCACCAGCAAGCTGAGTAGCAGGACCAGGACAACGATCAGTGTCTTCTTCACGATCCACCTCCGCGGGCGTTACGCACCCACAACGCAACCGCCCTACTTCTCGCCCAAGTTCACGTCGTCGGACACCCTCCCGGCGTCCGGCTCGTCCGATGCAGCCTTCTGACCGAACGCAGTCAACCCACCGAGCGCGCCGAGGCCCATGGTCTCCACGGCAGTGGAGGGGACAATGATCATCGATCCCTTCTGTCTCAGCCCCTCGTACACCATGTTCATCGCCCGCAGGTGTAGCGCGACTGGGTTATCGCGGTAGTGTTCCGACGCCCGGGCGAATTTCTCCGCGATTTCAGTCTCAGCAGTGCCGAGGATGATGCGGCTCTGCCGTTCCCGCTCGGCCTGCGCCTGGCGGGACATCGCATCCTCCAAGCCCACAGGAATCACGATGTCACGGATCTCTACAGCTTGGGTCGTAATGCCCCAGGCGTTCATCTTCTCGTCGAGTAGCACTTGGATCTCCTTGCCCAACCTGTCTCGCTCCGACAGCAGTACAGCTAGGTCGTTCTTACCAATGGCATTACGCAGCGCTGTCTGAGCGGATAGGGCCACCGCATCCCGAAATTGCTCTACCTCTAGCACCGCTTTCTGAGCGTCCCAGACCATCCAGAAGGCGATGGCATCTACGTTGACGGGCACCGTGTCGGACGTGAGCGTGGTCTCCGCACTGAAATCGGTGACCCGGATACGCTGATCCACAAACTGCGCGACCTTGTCGATCACAGGGATTAGAACGAACAGCCCAGGTTTCTTGAGACCCCTGAACTTGCCGAAGCGCAGCAACACCGATCGCTCCCATTGGTACGCGAGTTGGATCGAAGGCGCGACGAGCAGCGCCAGGATCGTGCTCACGATCAGTATCTCGCTCTCGGGCCTCAGCTCCACGTAAAGGGCCAGGCAGTTCGCAGTGGCCAGCACCACTGCCGCTTCCCACACCTGCGCGAGTCGCAGCATGATCGATATTGCCAGGGCCGAACCGACCGAAAGCACCACTGCGTACATCGAGAACGGGTACATGCTCAGATGGACGATTAGACCGGTGACCATGAACGCCACCAGTAGCAGCACATTGAGCGGCGCGAACCGGAAATCGGCTCGACTCGAGGTTGCAAACCTCTCCAGCGAGAAGCCGCTAAGGGAGTTCCCGGTGGCGGGAGAGCTAGTTGGTCGCCTCATTGCGACTCCTCCTTTCGTTGACGCAGGCCCTCGAGGACTTCATCGACAGTGAAGCCGTAGCCCGAGGCCCGGGCCAGGAGTTCAGTCAAGATCTGATCGAGCATGCGACGCCGTTCCAGAGCATCTATCTCAGGCCGCCGCTCGCTCACGAACGTGCCCGACCCCTGCTGGGTAGCGAGCACGCCCTCGATTTCCATTTCTCTGTAGGCTCGGATGACGGTGTTGGGATTGATGGACAGGTCTACGGCAAGTTGCCGGACAGTGGGCAGCCGATCTCCCGAAGCTAGGGTGCCACTCGCTATCGCGAACTTCACCTGCTCGATGATCTGCCGATAGAACGGCACGCCGCTTTTCAGGTCGATCAGATAGTCCAATTTGTGCGACACTATTGAAAGTTCTATATGACTATTGTTCTAGTCTACTAGTACAATAGTGACACCTAAATGTCAACCCTCGTATGGAGGAGCGAACCGGGGCAGACACACCTAAAGAAAGAAGCCGCAATGACTTGCGGCCTCTCATAGGATCTGGTGGACGGCTGCGGGCGCCACTTCAGGAACGCCCCAGCCGGTCTGTTTGACCGCCGTCAGGCCTGCCTGATCGCCTCCAACACCCGTCCCGGAGTCAGCGGCATCCGATGGACCCGCGCACCGGTGGCGTCGAAGACCGCGTTAGCCACCACAGCACCCATGTTGATGATCGCAGGCTCACCGCCGCCCGTAGGCGGCAGATCGTCGTTCGACACGAAAGCAGTATCGATCGCCGGGAGCTGTGAAAAGCGCGCCAGCTCGTAGGTGCCGAAGTTGGTGTCCAGAATCTTCCCGCCCTCGAACCGTACCTCCTCGCTGAACACGTACCCAAGACCCATGGCGATGCACCCCTCCATCTGCATGCGGGCACCGTCCGGGTTCACGACCATACCCATGTCCTGAGCGCAGACCACGCGGTCCACCGTAACCTCGCCCGAATGCGTGTCGACTGTAACGTCGGCGATCAGAGCCACGTACGTCTCGGCGTCAATGCCACAGGCCAAGCCCCGTCCACGACCGTTCCTGTGCGGAGCGACAGCCGGTTGCCAGCCGTAGGCATCGGCAACTCTCCGCAACACGCCCAGCATTCGCTCGTCCTTCGTGTTCATCAAGCGAAACTCCAACGGGTCTAGCCCTGCAGCCGCGGCCATCATGTCAATCTGTTGCTCGCCGGCGAAGCTGTTGTTGTTGGCAGCCGGCGCTCGCCATGGACCCACCGCGAACGGGTGCATGCCCTCTGGCGCTCTGCCCCACTCGCCGTATACACGCACGCTCCGGTTGGGGATATCGTAGAAGACATCCGATCCCCGCGAACCCGCTCCGTATCCCTGGTAATCCCACAGCACTATCCTGCCGGCTGCGTCGAGTCCTGAAGTCACCTTGGTAACGGCAGCCGGCCGGAAGGTGTCATAGAAGAACTCCTCGGCCCGAGTCCATGCCACCTGCACCGGTTCACCGGTGAGTTGCGCCAAACGCGCCGCCTCCACCGCCTGCAGGCCCGCGGACTTGCCCCCGAAGCCGCCGCCCACATAAGGCGTGACCACTCGCACGTCTTCCTCACGGAATCCGATCGCTCTGGCAATCGTCGCCTGCTGAGGGAATGGGGTCTGGGTGGAGGACCACACGGTCGCTTTACCGTCCTTGATCTCGGCCACCGCCGCATGTGGCTCGATGGGGGCGTGAGCGACGTAGCCGCCGTAGTAGGTAGCCTCGAACGTGTGGTCGCAGGCCTCCCTACCTGCGGCCAGGTCGCCTGCGGCGTCGGTCTCAGGCTCTGGAGCAATCCGAACTATATGATCGAAGATGCTTTCGGTATCGACCGAGGGCGCGGGCACATCGAACTCCGCCTCGACAGCGTCTAATGCCCGTTCAGCCATCTCGGGATCGGAGCCGAGCACGGCCACAAGTCCGTCTTGGTTGACCACCGTGACGCCAGGTATAGCCTCAGCAGCCGATGTATCTACCCGCTGCAGCGTAGCTCCGTGCGCCGGCGGACGCAGGACGCGAGCGTAGAGCATGCCGGGGAGCTGGATGTCGGCCGCGTACTTCGCGGCACCAGTCACCTTCTCAACACCGTCCAGCCGTTGCGGCGAGCGACCCATCTCCGTGAACTCGGCAACCGAGCGGAGCACCGCCTCCTCATCGACCGTGTGAGTGATCTCCTGGCCCCGCGCCAGTTCGCCGTATGTCACGAGTCGGTTCCGGTCGGACCGGTCATAGACCACGCCGTCCTCGACGGCAAGCGAATCTCGCGGTACTCCTAGGCGCTCGGCAGCCAGGTCGGTGAGAACCAAGCGAGCCTTCGCCGCCGCCGCGCGCACTGCCGGACCGAACATGCGTGTGGTCAACGAGCCAAACGTGCCCATGTCCCAGGGACACGTATCCGTGTCACCCATGACGATGTGAATGGTGTCGAGCGACACACTCAAGTCTTCCGCCGCCATCTGCGTGAGCGAGGTCATCACCCCCTGCCCCATCTCGATCTTGCCGGAGTAAAGCGTGATCTTCCCGTCCGTGGCAATGTGGAGGTACGCGTTTATGTCTTCGGGGTAGCCGCGCCGGAAGCCCTGCGCCCGGCTCGGACGGCAGGCGGTCAGATGTCCGAGATTCACGACGACTACGATGCCGCCGCCTAACAGCTTCACGAACTCACGCCGGTCCATCCGCGTGGCGTCACTCATGGCCGCCTCCATTCTGTCCAGCGGCCGTCTCGATAGCCTCGACGATCCTCTTGTAAGCGGAGCAACGGCACAGGTTGCTCTCCATGCCTAGGACGATCTCATCCCGCGTGGGGCTCGGATTCTCAAGCAACACACCGTACGCGTTCATAATCATTCCCGGGGTGCAATAACCGCATTGATAGCCGGCCACGTCCAAAAACGCCTGCTGCAGCGGGTGCAGCTCCCCGTCTTGGGCGAGTCCTTCGATCGTGGTCACCGCTCTGTCCTGCACGTACTCCAAATCGGTCAGACACGATCGAACCGGCTGGCCGTCGACGATGACGGTACAAGATCCACACAGGCCCGCCCCGCAGCCGTACTTCGTGCCGGTCAGCTCCAGGTCGGTGCGAAGCACCCAGAGTAGCGTGCGGTCGGGTTCGGTCTCGAGTGTCACCGTTTCGCCGTTCAGCGTGAAACGGATGGGTGGCTTCATCTTGCCTCCAGTTGCAGGGTCCACAAAGTGTACTTCGGTAGTGCATCGGCTGTCTATCCTTGACAGTTGGCACCACTCCCGTGGATACTGCCCGCAGTTGATTCGTTCCGCCACATTCCTCAGGAGCACCTTACTATGTCGAAATCAGAGCGCCTAAGCCGAGGCTGTCAGTTCGCCAGCTCGACGTTTCTGACGCTATTCCTCTTCGCGGCGTCGACCGAAGCACAAGAACGGGAATTCACCCCACGTGTCGTCCCGATCGATTCAGCTCGCGCGGCAGAGCTCTATGTGAGCAACAAATGGGAGGACCACCCCGACCGCGACTACGAGCGCGACATCGCCCGCAAGGCCGAAATCGACAGCATCTACGAAGCCGTCACCGACGGTGCAGTCGACTACCAGAAGATCACCTACCGCAGCAGGATCGGCGACATGGACATCCCTGCCTACGTGTTCCAACCATTGGAGAAGCGTGGTCCTCGCGGGCATGCAGCGATGGTGTGGGTACACGGTGGCGTGCACGGCAACCTGAGCGCGAACTACTGGCCGTTCATTCGCGAGGCGGTCGAGCGCGGTTACGTGATCATTGCGCCGGAGTACCGGGGCAGCACCGGCTATGGCGAGGAGCACCACAGAGCCATCGACTACGGCGCCTACGAAGTAGATGATTGCATGACCGGTTACGACTGGCTGGTGGAGAACCTGCCCCACGTCGACCCGGACCGTATTGGCATAATGGGCTGGAGCCACGGTGGGTTCATTACCATACACGCCATCACACGGGACGACCATCCGTTCAAGGCGGGAGCGGCGCTCGTACCAGTCACGAACCTGATATTCCGGCTGTCGTACAAGGGGCCGCGCTATCAGAGAGGTTTCTCGACACAGGCGCGCATCGGGGGACTACCGTTCGAAGAGCGTGAGATCTACGTAGAGCGCTCGCCTTACTACCAGGTCGACAAGCTCGAGACTCCGCTCATGGTTCACGTCGCCACAAATGACGAGGACGTGAACTTCGAAGAAGCCTCCATGCTGATCTACAAGCTCCGCGCCCTGAAGCCTGACCTCTCGGAGACCATCATCTACGAGAACCCGACGCCGTGGGGCCGCAGCGTCGGTCATGCCTTCAGCCGCCGAGTGAACAGCGAGACGTTGGAACGGGACGACTCGCCCGAGCAGCGCGATTCGTGGAACCGCACCTGGGCATTCCTCGAGTGGCACCTCCAGCCGTACGAGGAAGGACCCTCCACGCGCACCGGCACCGTGCGGTAGACTGCACAAGATGCGTTCTTCGGGGGCGGGCTAACTCAGGTGACCCGCCCCCGATACTTTGAACTGATACCTGTGGGACTTACGTTCCACCCAACCCAAGCACCACCAAAACAAACTGCCCAATTGAGCATTGGAACCCGGACGCGAGCGTAGGATAGTCACCGCGGCACTGGTGCTGGCTATGTTCCTTGCCGCACTGGAGGCGACTGCTGTTGGCACCGCGTTGCCCACTGTCATCGCCGAGCTGGGCGGCATGTCGCGCTACAGTTGGGTCTTCTCAGCTTACTTGTTGACATCGACAACCACCGTGCCGATGTACGGCAAGCTGGCGGACCTATTCGGCCGTCGGCGCGTCTTCACGTTCGGCGTGGCGTTGTTTCTGCTCGGCTCCGCACTCTCCGGAATGTCTACGTCTCCAGAACAACTCATTGCCTTTAGGGCAATTCAGGGTCTCGGCGCCGGCGCAGTGATGCCCATCTCGGTCACGCTAATGGGCGACCTCTACACGTTGGAAGAGCGCGGCCGGATGCAAGGCCTGTTCTCCGGTGTTTGGGCCGTGTCGAGCCTGCTCGGGCCGGCTGCCGGCGGGTTGCTCACCGATCTCTTGTCTTGGCGCTGGGTGTTCTACATCAACATCCCGTTCGGCTTGGCAGCCGTCGCGATGATCCAGCTCTTTCTTAGAGACGAGCCGGCTCGGCACGAACACCGGCTCGACATCGTGGGCACCCTGAGCCTCACCCTCGCAATAGCACTGCTCCTGGTGACGTTGCTCGAGGGCAGCGGACAATGGGGCTGGCTGGACCCGAGGACACTCACGATGGCCGGTATAGCCGGAGTTGGGCTTCTTCTGTTCCTATGGCAAGAGAAGCACGCTCAGGAACCGATGCTGCCGCTCGAGCTGTTCCGCAATCCCGTCATTGTCGTTTCCAGCGCCGGCAACGTCATCCTGGGAACGATTCTGTTCAGCGCAGCGGCTTTCGTCCCGATGTTCACGCAAGGCGTATTGGGCGGCACGGCCATCGATGCCGGTATGACGCTGGCACCCATGTCGATTGGTTGGCCCATTGCGAGCACCCTATCGGGATGGCTGCTGCTCCGCTTCGGTTTCCGCCCATTCACAATCGCGGGCGCAGTGATCGGAGCTGCCGGCTGCCTGTTACTCTCGGCCGCAAACGCCGAATCGGGCCGCGCTGCCGTGATGCTGGCGATGCTGCTGGTGGGCATGGGGCTCGGCTTCATGTCGACACCGTACTTGCTGGCGGTTCAGAACGCAGTGCCCTGGCGCCAGCGCGGTGTAGCAACGAGCTCAATCCAGTTCTTCCGCACGATAGGCGGCGCAATCGCCGTTGCGGCGTTGGGAGCCGTGCTCAACGCTCACATAGCTGCGCGGCTCGGTTCCGACGTCGATATGAACGTGGCGCTCGACCCGGCTGCGCGGACCGAGATCCCATCGGCACAGCTCCAAGATCTGGTCGCTGCCCTAGACGGCGGACTCACGTTCGTGTACCTGGTGATGGCGGGAATGGCGTTCCTAGCCTTGTTCGTGGCGACGGCGTTTCCGAAGGGGTCAGCCGAATCGCATGCGCATGAGGAGTTGCGGGCGGCGGCAACAAGCGCGCGCTGACACTGCCGAATCTACAGGCACTTGAACAGGCGCGCCTGTTCTCCCAGCCGCAGGTGAAACGTGCCGACCTCCAAGCTTGTATCAGTTAGAGTCACAGTGAGAGTCATGCGGGTGCCGTTGGTCCAGCCTTCGTAGCGTGCAGGATGCTCGTCGGGTACCTCATCTTGTTGAATCGGACCGCCATGTTCCAGCACATGCGTCCCTGTGATTTCGAAGTTGCCGTCCCGGTCAGGGGTGATGCTCCCGACCATGCTACCGTGAGCGCAATCATACTCGAGTGTGCTCCCATTCAGCGATACGGATAGACTAATGTGCTCGCCGCCCCACTCGCCGACCATCTCCGGTGCTGCGATGTCGATATCACAGGTCGCGGCAGTCAACACTGCCACAAGAATGATCACAGCAAGAACGATAGCTCTCTTCATTCGGTACCCCACCATGCGTTAGGGGCGACTCAAACTCAACAACCGTCTTCTGAGAATACCCCTGCCCCCAAGACTTGGTCACATCATGAATACCAACTGGGGTCCTCGCGCAGCGGCCCACTGAAGGTTAAGCTAGGCCCGTCCACTTCCGGACGATCGGCCACTGCGAGTGGCCAGCCGTAGTTCGCGCCAGAGGAGGAACACATGCCACGGCAGACATCGACAGCACTACTCGGTCTCATAGCGGCGAGCATGCTCACCGGCAGCGCTTGGGCTCAGGAAGACTCTCCCGTAAGCCAGGGCCTCAAGATCAAGGGCTTCTACCTCGGAATGTCCAAGAGCGAAGTAAACCAGTTGTATGAGTCGATGAAGACAAACGAAGTGGCCCAATACATCTCGATCGAGCCATCCGAGTACAGAGACCTCATCATGGTCTCCCGCGAGTTCGGCAGCATGGGCAACAAGATCGAAGTCCAGTACAACGAGAGTGGCGAAGCCACCTACTTCAAATTCCAGTACACGACGGTCGCGGTGTTACTTGACTATGGTGTGACGGAGCCAAGCGAGTTCGTGAGCAAGTTCTGTGAGCAGTACGGCATCCCGGAGTTGGAACCGGAAGACATGGGCTTCGTGACTGCCTGGAATCACACGGATCCAGAATCCGGATTCAAGCTGTCGATCGACAACGACATGAACGTGACTCTACAGATACCATAGAGAGCCGATGCCTCTGAGGATTGGGTTCGACAATCAGAAATACCTTACTGAGCAGGCCGCAGCAATAAAGGAACGAGTAACTCGATTCAGCGACAAGTTGTATCTGGAGTTCGGCGGCAAGCTGTTGTTCGATTATCACGCCGCCCGCGTCCTTCCCGGATTCGACCCCAACGTCAAGATCAAGCTGTTGCAGGGATTGAGCGATCGAGCCGAGGTGGTGCTGTGCATCTTTGCGGGCGACATCGAAACGAAGAAGATGCGGGCGGACTTCGGAATCACTTACGACGCGGACGCACTCAAGCTGATAGACGACCTCCGCGACTGGGGTGTTGCCGTACGCGCCGTTGTGATTACCCGATACCAGGAGCAGCCCGCAGCGACGGTCTTCAAGAACCGGCTAGAAAACCGCGGCATAACCGTCTACACACACAAGTACACACGGGGATACCCCAACGACATCGACCTGATAGTGAGCGAGAACGGCTACGGCGCCAACCTGTACATCGAAACTGACAAGCCTATAGTAGTCGTCACTGGTCCGGGGCCGGGGAGCGGCAAGCTAGCCACGTGTCTGTCGCAGTTGTATCACGACCGCCATCGGGGATTACAGTCCGGCTACGCCAAATTCGAGACGTTCCCAATCTGGAATCTGCCGCTGAAGCACCCTGTGAACGTTGCCTACGAGGCCGCCACCGCTGAACTCAAGGACGTGAATCAGCTCGATCATTTCCATCTGGATGCGCATGAGGAACGCGCAGTCAACTACAATCGAGACATCGAGGCTTTCCCACTGCTGAAGCGGATCATCGAGAAGATCACCGGTGAGCCATCATTCTACCAATCACCAACCGACATGGGCGTGAATCGGGCCGGTTTTGGAATCGTCGACGACGCGGCGGTCCGGGAAGCCGGCAAGCAGGAGGTCGTGCGACGCTACTTTCGCTACGCATGCGAACATGCCATGGGCCTGGTGGATCAGGATGCGGTGAACCGCCTCGTCTTACTGATGGAAGACCTCGGCTTGAGCCCTACCAGCCGGATAGTAGTCGGACCAGCTCGACAGGCTGCCGAACAGGCAAGGGTGCAAGGCAAGGGTAATGACGGCGTATTCTGCGGTGCCGCTGTCGAATTGCCCGACGGATCTGTCGTGACCGGCTGCAACTCTCCTCTGATGCATGCGGCTGCAAGTCTGGTACTGAACGCCGTCAAGCGACTGGCGGCCATACCGGACGAGCAACATCTCTTGCCGCCGTCCGTCACGGACTCGCTGTCGCGCCTCAAGACAGACGTGTTGGGTGGCAAGGGCGTTAGCCTTGATACTGAGGAGACACTGATTGCGCTGGCTGTTAGCGCCGATTCCGACACATCAGCCGGGGCAGCGGTGTCGCAGCTGCAAAGCCTGCGCGGCTGCGAGATTCACATGACCCATATGCCGACGCCAGGCGACGAGGCTGGGTTGCGTAAACTCGGGGTGAACCTAACGAGCGATCCCGATTTCGCGACGAAGAAGCTGTTTGTGGGCTGACTTTCTCGAGGGGTTGAAGCTGCCTTCAAGCACGCGCGAGCATTCCCGCGACGAACTCGGCGTTCGTCGTCGTTTCCTTGAGTAGGTACAACAGCGTGTTCATTGCGTCGACAGGCGCGTGGTCCGCCAGCCTTCGTCGCAACAGCTGAGCAGTTTCGAGCGCCTCAGGCGTGAGCAGGCGTTCCTCGCGACGGGTGGCGGATGCGTTGAGATCGTACGCGGGAAAGATGCGGCGTTCCGCAATCTCCCGGCTCAGCACCAGTTCGCTGTTGCCGGTCCCCTTGAACTCCTCGAAGATCACCTGGTCCATCTTGGATCCGGTATCGATCAGCGCGGTGCCGATGATCGTGAGCGACCCACCTCCGTTCTTCTCATCGAACGCACGCGCGCTACCCAGAAAACGTTTGGGCTCCTCCAAAGACATTGCGTCCAAGCCCCCCGAGAGCGTTCTCCCGGTCCCCCGCGTGAGGGTATTGTAGGCTCTTGCAAGCCGCGTAATTGAATCGAGAATTATCACAACGTCTTCACCTAGCTCGGCACGGCGGCGGGCCCGCTCCAATGTCAGTTCGGCAAGCGTCACATGACGTTCTACCGGGTAGTCGAAACTCGACGCCACAACCTCGCCAAAGCCCCGGCCGCTCGTCGACCAGCAGGATGAGCAACAGCGCATCCGGCCGATTCGCCACGATGCCCTCGGCAATCGCTTGGAGTACCATCGTTTTGCCCGCTTTCGAGGGCGCTACTATCAGAGCGCGCTGGCCGAACCCGAAGGGACACAGGAGATCGATGATCCGGTTGGTGTAGTCCGGCTGGCCTCCACGGGTGAGGCCACACTCCAACGCGAGATGTCGGTTCGGGTGGATAGCGCTGAGACGAGTGAACTCGGGCCTCCCGTTCATGTCTTTGGGTGGGCGGCCGTTTACCTGCGAGACCTTCTTGAGCGGCGCGCTCTTATTCCGACCCGGCGGCTTGCCGACCTCTCCATCGACCTCGTCTCCGGTACGGAGTCCGTGGCGGCGAATGATCCCCTGAGGCACGAAGATGTCGCCCGAGGAGGGTAAATAATGGACTTCTCGGCGCCGCAGGAAACCAGCGCCTTTGTCGGTAATCTGCAGTACACCTAACAATGGATGCTCCACTCTAAGTCAATGTGGGTTACCTGAGCTGCCGTGAGCCATGTACACGACATCAATGCCTCCGAGACCGATGAGGCATGTCATCGAGTGTCGCTTGCCGGTTATCACGGAGAGAGCGCCGCGGATTTGTTCATCCGACCACATGGATTTCGGCGTTCATGTGTATCTGTTGGAGATCTACGGTACCCCCACAACCACCCCGTTCTCAGCCCGTGCTCGACGCCCAACTCCAGGCAGTGGCGTTGCCACCGTAGTCGAGGGCGTCCGCCGTATGCTACAAAGATGCCTCTTCAACCGTCCTAATGCGAGAATCTACACCAAACGTCATGCTCGTGCCATGATCGCGTAATCTCGGCCTGGAGGGTTGGCCGACCCGTCGAAATTCAGCCCTCGGCCAGTCCGTGCCCCAGACGCCGTTCACCGCTTGCCTCTCTAATTATCCAGGTGCCGGGGCGCAGCCGACACCGGAGCGTCCGCTCAGTCTCTTGCTTTGTTGCTGCGTCGCGAACGCCCATGCCGCCGCACATTAGACCACGATGAGAATCCTCTAATACTGGCACCGCCACACCCGAACGGCTCCTACACTGTGTGCAGAATCGCGATTCCGATACAAAGCGCAACACACACCCAGAGGAGACCCGAAACATGCTCAAGAAACTCGCTATTCTGATCGGCACGGTAGGAACGCTCGCATGCGGCGAGAACGGTGCAGTGGTGGACCCAGTTGAACTCGATGAGACAGCTGACCTACACCGAGCCTCGTCGAACGCTACGCAAACCTACGAAATCACCATCAGCAACCTCACTACTGGACAGCCGCTCTCGCCAGGCGTGATCTTCACTCACAGTCGCCGCGCCTCGTTTCTGCGAGGCCGAGCCTCTGAAGGACTCAGGTCAATTGCCGAAAACGGTGACCCCAGCGTGGCCGCGATGGAGCTGAGCGGGGCAAAAGGCGTGTTCGACGTGGTAACGACTGGCGCTCCCGTACACAGGATCGGCGGTCCTGGGCCGGAGACGTTGACGACTACCATCACCGCCCGCGGTAGCGCTCGATACCTGTCGTTGGGGCTCATGCTGATATGCACCAACGATGGCGTTGCGGGTTTGAATCGTGTGAGGTTACCACGCGGATACAAGGCGAAGACGTACTACGCCCGCGCCTATGATGCCGGTACCGAGGTCAACGAGGAGACCTTTGCCACCGTCGTTCCCCCTTGCTTCCTCATCGGTCCCACTTCCGGTCCCGGCGACGGCAACGACCGCACAGCGGAGAACGGTCGCGTGCTGCCTCATCTCGGTATCATGGGTGGCGCTGACTTGGATCCGGCACTCCACGGCTGGGCAGGTCCCATCGCCAGCGTCACCGTACGCCGGATGAAGTAGTTTACTATTCGTGTGTGGAGAGGCGCTCCGGCGTCTCTCCACAGCCCCGGTACAATCGAGAGACGTGCATGCGCATCCTCATAGTCGAAGATGACAGGAACCTCGGCACCTTCTTGCGCAAGGCGTTCGCAGAAGAAGGCTACGCTGTGGATGTGGCAGATTCCGGAGATGTCGGACTGGAGAGCGCGCTGGACGGCGGCCACGGCTGCATCGTGTTGGACCTCATGTTGCCGGGTCGCGACGGCTTTGAGGTCGTCAAGGAGCTGCGCTCGCGAGGGCTGCACACGCCCGTCCTGATGCTTACCGCTCGCGGCGAGCTCACCGCCAAGGTCAGGGGTCTCGAGGACGGAGCGGACGATTACCTGACAAAACCCTTCGACTTACCTGAGCTGCTGGCGCGAGTGCAGGCACTGATCCGCCGTGCCGGGTTTCAGCGCACGGATGCCACGCTGGAGGTTGGTGCGATCGCGCTCGATCCAATCGGCCGGACTGTCAAGCTGGACGGGCGTGCCATCGACCTCTCGCCACGCGAGTTTGAGTTGCTGGAGTTCCTGATGCAAAACGCTGGACGCACGATGTCCCGCTCCCGAATAGCCGAAGCGGTATGGGACTACCAGTTTGACCCGTCGACTAACGTGGTCGACGTGTATATCAACTACCTGCGCAAGAAGCTGGGGCAAATGCAGGACGGCACCGAGATCCGCACCGTGCGCGGTGTTGGTTATCGGCTCGAGGGCCCGTGACAGAACGCTCGCTCGCCAATGATCTAATCGCTCGCTTCTCGCGGGTGACGTGGATCACTCTGACGAGCTACGCGGTCTTGGTGATAACGGTGTTCACCATAGTGAGCGAGATATCCCTCAGCCGCTCTCTCACTCAGAGCGCTACGGTCATCGAGTCCCTGTTGGGCCTTTATGCCGACCCGGGCGGTGAGCGCACGACTGTGGCCCCCGGAATGCTGGCAGACCAGCTGGTAGGCATGGGCGCACGCTTCGTCATCACCCGTACGGCCGCAAGCGCCGAAGGCGGTCGCTCCGTGTACTTCCTCTCGTCCACAATGCCCGCGAAGCGCATCGAGACGCTGGGACCCAACGCCACCGCAGACGAGGTACATGCCGAGATCGCTCGAGCCGTGGTCGAGCGGGGACGCTGGCGGTACAAGCTACATCACGTGCGATCCGGCGAGTTCGACATCTTCGTCGCCGGAACCCGCGAGACGAGCTTGTTCGCCATCGCTGGACTTGCCGTTGCTGCCGTGATCCTGCTACCCCTGACCGCGTTCGCCGCCCGACGTTCCACCAAGTCGGCAGTCACGCAGTCACTTCGGCCCGTGGAACGGGTTCGGTCTGAGACTCAGGCCATTGGTCCGCAAGACCTGAGTCGCCGGGTGGGTGAACCCACCGGCGTCGCCGAAATCACCGAGATTGCCGCATCCATCAATCGCCTGGTGTCGCGCGTGGAGGCATCACATCGGGCGCTGGACGCCTTCACAGCGGATGCCAGTCATGAGCTGCGCACGCCACTCACACACATGCGCGCGGAGGCTCAGTGGGCCCTCGATGGGCACCGCAGCGACGAGGAGTTGCGCGACGCGTTGGCCGCAATAGGTGATGAAGTTGAGCGCACCAGCAAACTGGTGGAAGACCTGCTACTACTCGCCCGTGGCGACAACCGCGCTCTCGCTGTCGAGCGCAGATCATTCGAAGTGGGACCAATCGTCCAGGAGATAGTCGAGATCGCGGAAGCCATGGCCACTGGCCGGGAAATCACCGTGAGGAACCAGATCGAGGGGGCCATACATGCCAAGGGCGATCCCGATCACACGAGACAGGTGCTGCTAAACCTGGCGGCCAACGCGGTGAGACACTCTGAGCGCGGTGGCGTGGCGATCACTGCCGCGCGCCACGATCGCTCAATCAGCATCGCAATCGCCGACGAGGGCGACGGGATTCCACCCGAGGACCTGCCCCGCATCTTCGACCGGTTCTATCGCGTCGAGAAATCTCGCAGTCGCGCGCACGGGGGAGTCGGCTTGGGTCTGGCAATCGCCAAGATGCTCACGGAGATACAGGGCGGTACCATCGATGTAGACAGTGAAGTGGGGCGAGGCAGTACCTTCACCGT
>JBDHHP010000044.1:0-26103 GCA_039589275.1 Gemmatimonadota bacterium
CACGCGCTGGGCCGGCGACGTCACGTCCGAGCGGGTACACCCAGAGTATCCTCGACCTCAAATGGTTCGGTCGGAGTGGCAGAATCTGAACGGTGAGTGGGACTATGCCATACGAAGTCGTGACGAGTCATTTCCGGCGGAGTTTGACGGCAAGATTCTCGTCCCGTTCCCGGTGGAGTCGCAGCTGAGTGGTGTGGCCCGCTCGGTCACCCCTGATCAGAGACTGTGGTATCGACGCTCCTTCGAAATCGAAAACCTGCCCGACGGCCACCGTTGGCTGTTGCACTTTGGGGCGGTCGACTGGCATGCGTCTGTCCATGTGAACGGTGATCTCGTTGGCGAACACCGCGGAGGGTACGATTCGTTCTCCTTCGACATAACCGATGCACTGCGCCCAGTGGGCGAGCAGCAACTGGTCGTTGGCGTGTGGGATCCGACCGATCAAGGCGACCAACCGCGCGGTAAGCAGGTACTCGGGCAGTGACCGGGATCTGGCAGACCGTGTGGCTCGAGCCGGTACCGGCTAGTCACATCACCTCTTTCAGGATAGTCCCCAACGTGGATGCGGGTACTGTGTCGTTGCACGTGAACACTACCACACCGGGAGTGGGCGTTCGCGTGCAGGCTTCGGCTTTGGAGGGCGACCGAGAAGTAGCGCGAGGAACAGGATCGACCGCCGAGCCAGTGACGCTGCACATCTCGGACACGCACCTATGGTCACCTGACGACCCTTTCCTCTATGGACTTGCGATCCGACTGGAGACTGGCGACTCAGTGCAGAGCTATTTCGGAATGCGCAAGATCTCCGTGGCCCGGGCTCAGGACGGGCACCAACGCATCTTCCTCAACAACGAACCACTGTTTCAGTTTGGCCCGCTGGATCAGGGCTGGTGGCCCGACGGCCTCTATACCGCGCCAACCGACGAGGCCCTGCAGTTTGATGTCGCAGCCACCAAACGCATGGGTTTCAACATGGCTCGCAAGCATGTGAAGGTCGAGCCCGATCGATGGTACTACCACTGCGACCGGTTAGGCCTCTTGGTGTGGCAGGACATGCCGAGCGGCGACAACGAAGGCAATGAAGCACGGCAGCAATACGCCAATGAACTCGGGCGTGTGGTCGAAGCCCTCTACAACCATCCATCCATCGTGATGTGGGTGCCATTCAATGAAGGTTGGGGTCAGCACGAAACCGAGCACTATGTGACGTGGCTCGAGCAACACGATCCCTCACGGCTGGTGAACAATGCGAGCGGATGGACGGACCGCCAGGTCGGCGCTGTACTAGACATCCATCGCTACCCGGGACCAGGCATGCCACCGCTGGAAGGTCAACGCGCGGCCGTGCTGGGCGAGTTTGGCGGCCTAGGCCTGCCGCTGGATGATCACACTTGGGTCGACAGCGACAACTGGGGCTACCGCAGCTACGCAACGCGAGAGGAACTGGGCCAAGCGTACGCCGATCTGCTGTATCAGCTACGACCTTTGGTCGGTGAGGGCCTGGCGGCAGCCGTGTACACCCAGACTACGGACGTCGAGATCGAGGTGAACGGCCTGCTCACATACGATCGCGCAGTGGAGAAGCTGCCGCCCGAGGTCATAGCACTCAACGCTCTGCTATACGGCGTGCCACCTCGGCTACGAACAGTCGTGCCGACAGCGCACGCGGATGGCCGGACGTGGCGCTTCACCAACGAGGAGCCCGTAGGTGATTGGCGCTCTCCGGACTACGATGACTCGGCCTGGCAGGAAGGAGTTGGAGGATTCGGAACCGAAGGCACTCCCGGCGCTCGGATCGGGACGCTATGGGACTCCGAGCAGATCTGGCTGCGGCAGACGTTCCGGCTAGAGACCCTGCGATTCGACAACCTGCATCTCAGGATCCATCACGACGAGGACGCCGATGTGTACCTTAACGGAGAGAACATTGGCAGCTTCCCTGGTCACTCGGTGGACTACACGTTGATACCGCTGAGCGACGAGACGATAGGCAGACTTCGAATAGGAACCAACACAATGGCCATACATGTGCTTCAGACAGCCGGCGGGCAGTACATTGATGCCGGACTCGTAGAGATCATCGGATTATGAGGTCACGTAGAAATGCGCTTTCACTTTGTTTGGCACTTGCTGTTCTGCTCGCCGGCTGCGCCCGCGAATCGGAAGACAATCAACCCGGTGCATCGGCCATGAGAGAACCCTTTGCGGAGTTGCCTGATGGCACTCCGGTCGACCTGGTCACTCTGACGAACGCGAATGGTCATGAGCTGCGTGCGATGACCTACGGCGGGATAATCGTCTCGTGGAAGGTACCAGACCGAGATGGACGCTTCGCCGACATTGTGCTGGGTCACGACGATCTGGCCGGCTACCTGACTGCGAGTCCCTACTTCGGAGCCATCGTTGGACGTTACGGCAATCGGATAGCAAACGGCACGTTTTCGCTGGACGGCAATGACTACGAACTCCCGCTCAACGACGGGCCAAACCATCTACATGGCGGTATTGTGGGTTTCGACAAGGTCGTGTGGGATGCAGAGGAGTTCGAGAGTCCGGACAGCGTGGGAGTCGTGTTCAGCTACACCAGTGCCGACGGAGAGGAGGGCTATCCGGGCACCCTTGCAGTGCGTGTCAGCTATACCCTGACAAACCAAGACGAACTCGCCGTCGATTACCACGCCACCACGGACAAGCCCACGCACGTGAACCTCACGCAGCACACGTACTTCAATCTGGCCGGTGTCGGTAGCGGCGATGTTCTGGATCACGAACTCTCGATCGACGCCGATCATTTCACACCCGTGGATGCGACACTCATTCCAACTGGCGCCATGGCGCCGGTCGCCGGAACACCGCTGGACTTCCAAACTCTCACCCCGATCGGAGCGCGCATCGAGCAGCCCTATGAGCAACTCGAGAAAGCCGGCGGCTACGATCACAACTACGTACTCAATCGGGCCGGCCCCGACCCAGGGCATGCAGCGCAGGTTTACGAGCCGACCACCGGACGCGTTTTGGACGTGTACACCACGGAACCGGGGCTCCAGTTCTACTCGGGGAACTTCCTGGACGGGACGATCACCGGCAAATCGGGCCACGTCTATCGGCGGCGTTTCGGATTCTGCCTCGAGACACAGCACTTCCCGGACTCGCCCAACAAGCCTGGCTTTCCATCGACCATCCTGCGGCCGGGCGAGGAGTACAGGTCGAGAACGGTGTACGTAGTTGGCGTGAGGGATTGAGAACTCGGCGTTGAAAAGGAAAGAGATGAGAATGGCACCCATGGACCGCCGTACCTTCGTAACCAAAGTCGCGGCAGGGAGCACCGCACTCGGATTGCCCTCCCTCGCAGGAGCCGGGGAGCCGGGCTCCGATGGGGAGGCAGCAACCGTGTCCACTCCGTTTCGTGGAAGCCATAGGTTAGTCGGTTTGTCGGATCCGGCCTTCCGGCCCCTCGCCCTCGGATCCGTCCGGCCTACGGGTTGGCTGGAACGACAACTACGCATTCAGGCAGATGGCTTGAGCGGACATCTCGATGAGTTCTGGCCCGACGTCGGACAGAGTCAGTGGTTCGGGGGTGAAGCGGAGGGTTGGGAGAGAGCACCCTACTGGTTGGATGGGGTGATTCCTCTTGCATGGAGCTTGGACGACCAACCCCTCAAGGCCAAGATCACGGGACACATGGAGCAGATCCTGGCCGGACAGAGGTCCGATGGGTGGTACGGCCCCTATCCCGTGGATGCATCGGTCAAGCGCTACGACCTGTGGGCCATCCTCTTGGTCAACAAGGTGCTGGCACAGTTTCACGAGGCCACGGGAGACGACCGGGTATTCAGTGCCGTGGAGGCGAGTCTGCGGGCTCTGACTGCGGGGGTCGAGCGAACGCCGCTCTACAATTGGGGCAAGTACCGTTGGTTCGAGGGACTCATCCCCATCTTCTATGTCTATGAGCGGACGGGTGAGGAGTGGCTGCTGGACCTGGCCCGCACCCTGCGGCGGCAGGGAACCGACTACCCCGCCATCTATGCCGCCGAGGGTATAGCTCTTCCCACCCCTCGGCGCGGGCTCTGGACCTGGGACAAGCATGTAGTCAACACCGGAATGGCGGTGAAGGCCGCGGCACTCTCATGGCGCTTGGACCAGCGTCCCGAGGACAGGGCCTTCCCGTCGGAGATGCTGGCAATCCTGGACCGTTACCACGGTCAGGTGAACGGCATGTTCACCGGAGACGAGTGTTTGTCGGGCAAGAACCCGGTTCAGGGCACCGAGCTGTGTGCGGTCGTGGAGTTCATGTACTCCTTAGAGATCCTGCTTTCCGTGTTCGGCGATCCGGTGTTCGGTGACAGATTGGAGCGGGTGGCCTTCAACGCCCTGCCGGCCACCTTCACGCCGGACATGTGGGCCCACCAGTACGATCAGCAGGTGAACCAGGTACAGTGCACTATCAATCCGGATCACATGTGGACTACGAATGGCCCGGAATCGAACATCTATGGATTGGAGCCCAACTACGGCTGCTGCACATCCAACATGCACCAGGGTTGGCCCAAGCTGGTCTCGAACCTCTACATGGAGGCTCCGGAGGGAGGCCTGGCCGTCGTGGCCTGGGCGCCCAGCGAAGCTCGATTCTTGTCCGGCGACATTCCTGTGACGGCAACGGTGGAAACGGATTACCCGTTCCGGGACACGGTGACGCTAACCCTGGCCGCCGACGGGTCCGCAGCTTTCCCTCTTTTCCTCAGAGTTCCGTTCTGGGCGGAGGGGGCCACGGTCCAAGTCGACAGTGAACGGCCGAGTCCCATGACTCCCGGGACCTTTCACCGGTTAGAGCGGGAGTGGTCGGGCCGGACCCCAATTGGCATCCGGTTCCCCATGCGACCTAAGGTGACATTGCGATACAACGACGCCCTGGCCATCGAGCGGGGCCCCCTGGTGTACTCCTTCTCCCCAGAGGAAGAATGGACCCGGGTGAATGCCGACCAGCCTCATAGGGAGCTTCCCCACGGGGACTTCGAGGTCCGCTCCGCATCTCCCTGGAACTACGGTCTCATACTGGACCAGGCACGGCCGGAGGAGGGGTTGGCTTTTGAGGAACGGGAGGTGGGAGACCGGCCCTTTTCTCCGGAAGGAGCTGGTATGATGGCTCGGGTTCAGGCCCGCCGGCTGCCTCGCTGGGAGATGGCCCATGGGTGGGCCGGTGAGATCGTCCCGGGTGTCCAACAATCGGACGAACCGGTGGACGAGTTGACCCTCCTTCCTTACGGGTGTACGAACATCCGGGTAACGGAGTTCCCGCGGATAGCTGAGTAGAAGGGGGCGGTTGCGGCCGAGGTCGTTTGCAGTCTCGGCGCTGAATCCGGACAGCTCTGGCCAACGAGAATCCTATGCAGCGACGCGACTTCCTCAAATCATGCCTCGCCACGACGGCCCTGAACACATTCGCCGAGACAAATGCGACCGGCTCCCGCAGGCCGCCGTTGATCATGACCGTCAATGGGCACATCTCGCCGGAGCAGATGGGGACCACGCTCCCGCACGAGCACGTGCTGGTCGATTTCATCGGCGCAGCCGAAGTCAGCCCCGACCGGTACAACCGCGACGAGGTCTTCCGGGCGGTCTTGCCCTACGTGCAGCAGTTTCGCGAACTCGGCGGGCAAACCCTGGTCGAATGCACACCCGCCTACCTGGGGCGCGATCCCCGGCTCTTGAAGCGGTTGTCTGAAGCCGCCGGGATTCACATCCTCACCAACACAGGCTATTACGGCGCTCGCGAGGGTCAATTCCTCCCGCCGCACGCCTTCTCCGAATCAGCAGACCAGCTGGCGGCCCGCTGGATTCACGAATGGGAGCAAGGCATCGACGGCACCGGCATCCGCCCTGGTTTCATGAAGATCGGCGTCGATAGCGGAGCCCTGTCGGACGTGGATCGGAAGCTCGTGCAGGCGGCGGCCCGCACGCACCTGAAGACCGGCCTCACAATCGCCGCCCACACCGGTCCGGCAGTGCCTGCCTTTGAAGAACTGGAAGTGCTCGAACGCGAAGGCGTCGATCCCAGCGCCTGGATCTGGGTACACGCCCATGCTGAACAGGACACGATGCGCCACGTCGAGGCCGCCCAACGCGGCGCCTGGGTTGAATTCGATGCCCTGAACCCCGACCTGTCGGAGCGCTTCGTCGCGCTAGCCCTCACCATGAAAGAGCATGGCGTGCTGCACCGCAGTCTCATCTCGCACGATGCCGGTTGGTATCATGTGGGCGAGCCGGACGGCGGCACGTTCCGGCCTTACGATACGTTGTTCACAGACTTCGTGCCCGCGCTGAAGAACACCGGCTTCACCGACGCCGAGATCGATCAGCTGCTCGTGAAGAACCCGGCTGAAGCCTTCGCCGTTCGCGTCCGAGCGCGTTGATTACGATGATGAGGAGGTGGCGGGTTGGTAGGCGGTTCCGACCCACGCACCTCCTTGTCACTCATACAGGGGAGGTCAGGCGAGGCGCTCCTGCAGCGTATGCTGCTCCTCAGCGGCGCGACTCCGGCGCGGGAAGAACAGCCAGGCCAGAGCCGCCGCGTAGCAGATCGAATCGGCCAGGATCTCAATGCCATGAGTCCAACGGAGAACCGCCGGGAAGAACGGCGCCTGGATCAGTCCGGCCAAGCCGACAGCGACGAAGTGCCCGAGACCCAAAGCGAGGATCAGTCTGCCCCGTGACTCTCGCCAACCGACGATGACCGGTAGGGAAAGGAGCAGCAGTAGAACACTGCGCGTGAAGACGACCTTCAACATCGTTGGCAGCGGTGGAATGACGAGGAAGTCGAGCTGTGCGTACTGTGGTGTCAGGATTGGTGAGGCAATCATGCCGAACAGGAAGTAGAAGAAGGGAAAGGCGAGGACCGCCAGCCCGATTCGAACAGCCAGTTTCCCCGGCTTCCACAGTGAGAAGAACGCCAGTGCTCTCTCCCTGAAGCCCTCATTCGAGGGGGCCGCAAACAGGAGAGCCACCGCCAGCGCACCAAAAACCGAAGGCGGCAGATGTATCACACCCAGGGCCACCTCTCCGCCAAGGGTGGTGAAGACGCTCGATTCGATCGCGTTGCCGATACCGTAGACCCCGTAGATGAATGCCGCCAGGATTGCCCCTCGCTCCCACCAGCGGCCAGCGAGTCCGACCGCCATTACGGCCAGACCCACTGCGATGGTGAACGCCGCCGGGAAGAGCAGCAGGGCCTGGGTACCCTCGTCAACGGCCACCGGCGCCGTCGGCAGCTCCAAACCCAGGGCCGAAACGAGCGCAGCGCCGACCATCTCGCCGACGATCAGCACCACCATACAGACGGGGATCCTCCACAACCAACCAACAACTGTCTTTCGGGAGATCACTAGCCTTACTCCTTGAACTCCTTGAGGGCCTTGCGCGCCCAGCGGGCGCAGGCCCGGTACTGCTCGATGCCGGCCGCCAAGGCCAATCGGGGATGAAGTGGTGTTTCTTCCGGGAACTCCTTGCGCTGACGGTTGAGCTCGCCAAGATAGTCCTCGACTTCGCGCAGGAAGCTCTCGAGGAAACGGCGAGTCGCGGTCCTGCTGTCGAGCACCGAGAGGAATGCGAACCGCAGCAGCAGCTCGTCGACGCGACGCTCCACGTCCTCGCGTTCGATCTCGCGCACCAGCCAGTCGCTGAGAGTTTCCCTGCCTGCCTTGGTCGGACGGAATATCTTCTTCGGCCGCAGGACCTTTGTGGTATCGACCTCGCCCTCGACGAGGCCCTGCTGCTCCAGTCGCCGTAACGCTGGGTAGATGGCGCCGGGGCTGCCGCTGTAGTTCCCCAGGGCCATCGTCTCAAAGATCTTCCTCAGGTCGTAGCCCGACTGGGGCGACTGACAGAGCAATCCGAGCAACGCGAAGTCGAGCGTGGTTGGAGTACGTCTCGTCATAGTACGTATCATAATAGTACTCTTCGTACTATTTGTCAACCCTACCCACGTGAGCGGGATGAGGACATGGAGTTGGCAGGTGTGCGGGTATCGTGATCTCGGCACCGTCGGCCAACGCCCCGAAGCCTGGTTTGCGAGTAGACTTCTCTACACGACGCCGTTCCGGGTGGCGCACGAGATCCGAGGGGCGGATAGACGCCTGTCGGGGCGAAACGAGGATTGACTCGTCCTGCACGCACAAACGGGAGGACGCGAATGGACTTGAAGCAGCGAGTTCCCTTCGGCAGGACAGGACTGATGCTGAGCCGGATGGCGTTGGCGTCGGGCTACGGCGTACCCGCGGCCAGCATCGAGAAGGCGTTTCACGAGTACGGGATCAACTATCTCTACATCTCTCCTCTGCTCAACTTGCGCAACATTGTGCGGGCCGTTCGCAACCTGGCGCCCAGCCACCGCGACGAGCTGTGTATCGTGCTGGCCAGGCCGATATTCCGGAGCTTCCGTCTGGAGAGCTATGTGGAGCGCTGGTTGCGGAAGCTCGAGCTCGAATGGATCGATCTGCTGTTCCAGGACGTGCGTAAACCTCCGAGCCAGAAGCTCACCGACCGCCTGCGGCGGCTCAAGGACAGCGGCAAGGTGCGCTTCCTGGGGATCTCCAGCCACGACCGCCCCTTCCTAGGCAAGATCGCCAGCGAAGAAGTGACGGCGCTGGTGGACTTCTTTCACATCCGTTACAACGCCGTGCACACAGGAGCCGAACAGGACGTGTTCCCGTACTTGCCGCAGGAGCACCGACCAGGCATCACGATCTTCACGGCCACCTGCTGGCGCAGGCTGCTCAAGCCCAAGCTCATGCCGGCAGGCGAGCGCCCGCTAGCTGCGGCCGACTGTTACCGCTTCGTGCTCTCCCATCCCGACGTGAACGTCTGTGTCACGGCCCCCTCCACAACCGAGCGAATGGAGGAGAATTTCAAGGCGCTGGACGCTGGCCCCCTCAACGAGGAGGAGATGGCTCGCGTGCGGCGCATCGGCAATCACATCTACGGCAAGAAAAGAGCTGCCCCCCTCCTTGCCCAATGATCAATGGTGAAGGCCGTCGAGGAGCCACGGAGGCGAGAGGTTTAGCGCCCAATCACAGGGTCTGGACGGATCCTCGAGCGATTCGGTTCAAAAAGAGAGCGATCAATCGAAGAACGGGAAGAGCTTCTTCAACTCTTCGAGGGATGGCTGCGAACCATACTCTGAAACCTGGAACGCTTCCGCCTGCTTCACCTGGCTCCCAATCTGCTGTCCGTACAGCTGGATCAGCAGTTCTCGATAGGTCTCTCCCGGCCGGGACGATCTGAATCCTCGAACTGTGGCAATCTCGATGCCGCATCCGCTTGTGTCGAGACCGGGCTGGTGTTGGATCCACTCTCGCTGTTGTTCCACTTGTTGAAAGGGCATGTGCGTTACTGTGCGCGCCAATATGACGACGCCATCGCTCAGTACCGGCAGATCGTGGAGTGGGAGCCGAGTTCTTTCGTGGCTCATTTGAGTCTGGGTGATGCGTACCGTGGTCAGGGGATGCTTGAGACTGCTGAGGCAACCTTCAAGAAGGCGCAGAAGTTGGCTGGGCAGCAGCATGCGGCCCTGAACATGCGGTCTTGCGATCTCTATGCCGCGTGGAACAGGCTGGACGAGGCTCGACGGTACTCGGATGAGATTCTAACGATTGCCGAGGCAGAGCTCGTGTCCCCCACCTGCATTGGATGGGCCACGTAGTCTAGTGTGGTTATAGTACGGCGCGTCATAGTACGATCCATAATAGTACTAGCAGTACTATTAGTCAACCCGGACCGTTGCCGACCGGCGTGGCAAGGCGTAGAGTCCGCGGGGAGAGGTAGTGGAGTTTTGGTGCGCACGCATGAGCAACCGGAGGAATCGGGATGAGGCCTCGGACCGTCCATAGGGGCGGTATCACCCGTTCGATGATCATCGGTCTGACGACGATGATCTCTTTCGGATGCCGTACGACACAGCCGGACGAGAGTATGGAGCGGGCATGGCCGACTGCCGTCGATTCCAGTGCCGTTCACCTGCGCGTCAATCTGCTGGGCTACCTCGAGCACGACAGTAAGGTCGCCGTCGTGTTTTCACACCGAACGGTCGACGCCGATTTTAACCTCGTTGGAGATGCGACGGAACAGTCGGTGTTGAGCGGCGTGCTGCAGCCATCTAACGCCCAGGGCTGGGGCACTTTTGCACACTACTACTTCGCTGACTTTTCATCCGTCGCTGTACCGGGTCACTACTACTTGCGAGTGGGAGAACACCGTACGCCGACCTTCGCGATCGGTCGAGACGCATATGGAAAGACGCACGAGGACCTGCTCGGGTTCATGCGACAGCAGCGTTGCGGATACAATCCGTTCCTCGACATGGTCTGCCACCAGCGTGATGGCCGCAGCTTCTACGGTCCCATGCCGGACTCGAGCTTCGTCGATGTCTCAGGCGGTTGGCACGATGCCGGAGACCAACTCAAGTACTTGATCACGGGCAGCAACGCCACCGCCCGGATGCTGTTGGCATACGAGCTGGCCGGCGATCGCTTTAGCGACGCTACCAACGGACTCGGCCAACCCGGGCCGAATGGTATTCCCGATGTGCTGGATGAGGCGAAGTGGGGATTGGATTGGCTGCACAAGATGCATCCGGGCCCGGACCAGCTGATCCATCAGATTGCCGATGATCGCGATCATCGCGGCTGGAAGATGCCGGACCAGGACAACTCCGACTACGGCTGGGGCCCGAACAGCTACCGTGCAGCCTACTTCGCTACCGGGAGACCACAGGGGTTGGCGCAATACAAGAGTGAAGCAACGGGAATCGCGAACTTGGCCGGGCGCTTCTCGGCGGCGATGGCGATGGCCTATCGCGTCTGGATGGCCGACGGGCGCGACTCGGCCTTCGCTCGGAGGAGTCTCGCGGCCGCGCGCGAGGTCTACGACATGGGCAAGCGCAACGAGGGATATCAGCAGGGCAATTCGTACGGAGCACCATACAGATACAGCGAACGCACTTGGGCCGACGACATGGAGTGGGGTGCTGCCGAGTTGTACAGGGCCACGGGCGAGTCCGAATACCTGCGGGACGCCGTTCGCTATGCCCGCATGGCAGCGGCTACTTCGTGGATGCAACGTGACACGGCAGAACACTACGAGTATTACCCGTTCGTCAACGTGGGGCATTTCGCGCTCTATCCGCTCGTCGATGCCGCCTTCCAGGATACGCTTGCCGGCTACTATCGAGACGGTATTGAACACGCGATGGAACGGGGCCGGACGAATCCCTACGACATTGGTGTGCCGTTCATTTGGTGCTCGAACAACCTGACTACGGCACTGATCACTCAAATCCTGCTGTACGAGGGGATGACGGGCGATACACTGTATCACGACTTCATGTTGCGACAGCGCGACTGGCTGTTGGGTGTGAACCCCTGGGGCACGTCGATGTTCACAGGGATCCCGCGTTACGGTGAGCGGCCCGAGGACGTTCACACGTCCGTGTGGGCGCTAACGAAGCGGGAGGTGCCGGGTGGCCTGGTCGACGGCCCGGTGCTCGAGTCGATCTACTCGAACTTGCTGGGAATAACTCTCTACTCTCCAGACGAGTTCTCCCCGTTCCAGAGCGAATACGTGGTCTATCACGATGACATCGGAGACTACGCGACGAACGAGCCCACCATGGACGGCACGGCAGGTGCGATCTTTTGGATGGCGTGGTTCGGCCGCTAGGGGCGGTTCCCCTCCCACCTCGGCCCTCTGCCCAGATACGGCTGCGTCTCCCAGGATTCCGCACCACCAGTGACGCGCGGGTCGCCGGTAGCCCGGAGAGCCTCGGTTAGGTGCTGCGCTAGTTCGTTCTTGATGGCGGCGTAGACAGAGTCGGCGGCCACGTTGTTGAGCTGGCCGGGATCCTCGCGCAGGTCATACAGCTCCTCGGCCGGACGCTTGGCGAAAGAGAGATCATAGAGGCGCTGCCCGCCGGGCTCTCCGCGGTGCTCCCAGATGTAGGTCTTAGTGGGGCCGTTGTCGGTGTCGGCGAGCCAGGCGTTCTCGATGTATGCCCTTTCATAGTCGGGCGTTCCGGCCGGCCAGCGGTCGGGTAAGAAGTTCACAATGAAGAGGAAGTCGTCGGTACGGATCGCTCGCATGGGGTAGCCGCCGCTCACGGGCGCCTCTTGGGCGGGGACGTGGCGCTCCTTGCCGAACAGAGCGTAGTCGCGCGATTCATCGACACGGCCCGAGGCGGAGGAGGTCAAGAGCGGCACTAGCGATCGGCCCGTCATCTCCGCAGGCACGGCGAGGCCGGCGGCCTCGAGGATAGTCGGCGCGACGTCGGTGGTGGAGACTAGGTCTGTTATCCCGCGGCCTCCTGGAACTCGCGCGGGCCAGCTCACCACGAAGGGTACTCGGGCGCCAGCATCGTAGATGTTGGATTTGGCCCGCGGGAAGGGCATTCCGTTGTCGGATGTGACGAAGACCAGGGTGTTGTCGAGTTCTCCCATCGCTTCGATCCTATCGAGCAACTCGCCAAGCTCTCTGTCGAATCGCTGCACCTCCCAATAGTAGTCGGCGACGTCGCTGCGTACTTCCGCAGCATCGGGGAAGTGGACAAAGAGATCGATCTGGTCGAGGTCCATCCCCGACGCAGCGCCGGAGCCGCGATCGTAGGGCCGATGCGGGTCAGCAGTCCCGTACCAGAGGCAGAACGGCTTTCCGTCACCGCGGTCGATGAAGAACTGCTCCACGGTCTCGTAGCGCGGGCCCGCGGGGTTGTTGGGCTGGTCCGGGTGCTCGCCTGGTCCCCAGCCTTTGCGGAAGCTCCCGACGTGGTAGCCGGCCTCATCGAGCAGTTCGGGGTATTCGGCGAACTCAGACGGCCAGTAGTTCCACAGTTGTGCACCAGCCCCGAGTCGCCAGAAGTGCTGTCCAGTGATTATGGCGCCGCGACTCGGCGTGCAGGATGGCGAAGAGATGAACGCCTGCTCGAAGAGGACTCCGCGCTCAGCCAAATGGTCAAATGTCGGCGTGTGAACGACCCGATCGCCATACGCGCCGGCGTGCGGCCAGCTCCAGTCGTCTGCTATTGCGAAGACGATGTTCGGTGGCGGCTGCGGTTGCGGCGCACAGCCTGACAACCCAAGTGTTAGGAGAGCGGGCGCCGCTGGCCCGATTCTCTTGATGGCGTGGTTTGGCACCTAGAACGGGAAGAGCTGTTTTAACTCCTCCAAAGACGGCTGTGAGCCGTACTCTGAAACCTGGAACGCTTCGGCCTGCTTCACCTGGCTCCCGACTTCCTGTCCGTACAGCCGGATCAACAGCTCTCGATACATCTCGCCAGGCCGGGACGATCTGAATCCTCGCATCTCTGCGAGCCAATCACGCCGTTTTGATTGATCACTTGGCACTGAGTCGAGAATGCCCATGTTGTAAGGCAGCCATTCATACATCTGCGACTCGTGGCAGTGGTACATGTCGATCTTCTCTTCGATTACATCGTCGATGGCCACGACGATGTCGGGAACGAAGGGAGAGGGTTCCGTAAACCTGTCCGACATGTACATGAAGATGGGATTCTTCATGAGGTGGGGAACCGAGGCGACGATGTTCGGCACGGTAACCATGTAGGCCGCATCCCTCACCAGCAGCCCCGTGTTGCGGTGATCCGGGTGGTAATCGTTAGGACGGTGGGTGATGACGATGTCCGCTTGGAACTCGCGAATCTGGCGGATCACTTCCTCCCGATTCTCCAGAGTGGGCATGAGCTTTCCATCGTCGTTGTCGAGGACGATGTACTCAGCCCCGATAGCCCGGCCCGCACACTGGGTCTCCCTGTAACGTCGCTGAGCGAGAGGGCCACCGCCCATCTCGAAATGGCCCGCGTTCCCGTTGGTAATGGAAACAAGTCGGACCTTATGACCGCTCTCAACAAACCTGGCCATGGTCCCGCCCACCTTTTCGGGATCATCCGGGTGTGCACCGAAGACTATGATCCGGAGTTGGCTATCGTCGCCCTGGGCGAGACCGGAATCCGTCGACAGAACCCCTGCAGCTGCCAGCAGACAAAAGAAGAATCCGACTTTGGTCATAGACTAATAAGGTACCAGCAAGGCTCGATGCAGTACAAGTGGCGCTCGCTCACGCATCACCTGCTGCGGCTCACACTCAAGATGGTAAACTGGGGATTGGTCCCTTTCAGATAGCCCGCCGCCCGGCGTCGACGGTCAGGCCGCCCAGCAGCTCCTCGGTCTTCTCCCAGAGCGCCGGCCCGACCTCGGCGTTGGCCTGCGCCCACACCGGCTCGTTACGCTTGAGCTTGGGGCCGTAGAAGCCACTTCCGTGACCGCCCGCGGCCAGCGCCGCCATGTCGGCGCCCGCCTGCTGCGGTGAGCGCGTGAACAGCTGACCGATCGACTGAAAGAAGAGCCACGCCATTGTCGTGGCCATAGTCGTCTTGGTGCGCACCAGCCCGGGGCCGTAGTTGCAGAAGCTGATCCCCTTGTAGCGCTGCGCTTGCTCCTGCGTGAGCAGCTCGTTGAGCGCGGCCGTCTTGCCGATGATGCCGAACTTGTTGTAGTCGCGCTCGCTCTGCAGGTCGTCGAGGTCGAAGTCCTTGGCGTAGGTGCCGCCCCCGGCAACCGTCATGACGAGCGGGTCCTGGGATGCGCGCAGCTGATCGAGGAGCTCCTTGGTCAGAACGTAGCGCGACAGGTACTGCAGCATGAAGGCAAGCTCGAGTCCTTCCGCGGTTTCCGTTCGCTGCTTCGTGAACGTTCCGCCGGCGTTGTTTACGAGCGTATCGACGCTGTCGAGCCGCCGCTTGATCTCGGCCGCGGCCCGCCGCACCTCGCGGACGGTCGAGAGGTCGGCGACTACGTAGTCGACCTGCCGGTTGCCAGTCTCGGCGACGCACTCGGTCTTTGCCGCCTCACAGCGCTCGCGATTTCGGCCGATCAGGAGCAGCCGCGCTCCCTGGCGTGCCAGTTCCTTCGCCGCCACCTTACCCATGCCGTCCGTCGCGCCCGTGATGACGATGTTTCGCGCGGCCATGGCCTCTGCTCCTTTGGTAGCCACCTGTGTTTAGCCCCTAACATCTGTTAGGCAGCGTCTCTCCCCGGCACCATCCGCACTGATCTACTAGCACCTCGACGTGAGCCGGACGAGGTCAGCACGGCATGGTCTCTTTGCTCTTCTGCCGGGATATTGGGACTATCCTGCAGTCGTCAAAGGAGACATTACACGGCAAATGGAACCTCAGTTGCGCGTTCATTATGCCGGAGGTTTCCATACCTTCGATCACTTTGCAGTCGGTTGATTCGACCGCGGCGCGTACAGTTTCGGTAGCGGAATCGCAGCCCAACACTATCACGGCGTCGTATTGGCTCGCATGTCTATGGAGCTTCTTCCGTCGGCCCGAAGTCCACATGCAAAGAAACCATTGGTGATAAAGACTACTCCTGAAGACTTTTGTGTTTACACCCTTTTCCCTGAGTCGGGATTGCAGTGCCCTGATGTGTTGCTCGAAGGGAGCCGACTTCAGGAGACTCCTAAAGAACTGCATGAAGGGTCTCTCCTCTCTCACGGCCACAGTCACTGCAGGACACAGATTGCAGGGAACGATCAGGGCAGAACTCAGTCCTTCAACTTCAGGAACCACGTCCAAGTCATTGAAGTGGATTGGCATTTGTCGTTTCTCCTCTGCAGATATCGGATGGCTTCGGGGACCTCGCTCAGCGGGTAGGTGCGCGAACCGCTCACCGCCGCACAAGAGCTTCGGCGATCGCCCGTTCTGCAAGCGGCGCCATCATTCGATAGCCAGCCTCGTTCGGATGCACACCGTCTTCTGACCACTCGGCCTTGAGGCCCTGGCGTTCGTCTGCCATTGCCGCGTGGTAGTCTAGATACACCACGTCGTGCATAGACGCATATTGCTTCATCCACGTGTTGAGCGCGACGATCCTTGGCGCCGGCTCCAGTCCCGGCCGCCACCGGTAGTCGTACGCCGGCAGCACGGACGAGAGTACCACCCGAATGCCGTTCGCGTGGGCAAGCTCGACCATCGAGATCAGGTTGTCCTCGATCATGGTCTGTGTCGATGGGCCTGTGTTGCCCGCGATGTCGTTCGTTCCAGCGAGGATCACCACGACCGCCGGCTTGAGCGCGATCACGTCCTGGCGAAAGCGCACTAGCATCTGCGGTGTCGTCTGGCCGCCTATGCCCCGTCCCACGTACGATTTGTCAGGGAACATCGTGTCGAAGTACCGCGCCCACATGTCCGTGATGGAGTTGCCGTAGAACACCACCCGTCGCTCACCGGGCTGCGGCGGACCGAGTCGTGCGTTGGCTTCGCGGTATCGTGCGAGGGACGCCCAATCATCACGCAGCTGGTCATCCTGGCCCGGGAGTGGTGTAACGGCCAGCTCGCACGTGACCACGGTGGCAAACGCCACCACCCTGGTGCACATTGCGACGCGATGTCTAATGGTTCGTGCTACGGTGCGTCCCTTTCCCATAGGTTGCCGTCCGGTCGTCTTGGATGACACCGCCCCAGTTGAGTCCGAAAGCGAAGTCGTAGGCATTGCCCTCGGCATCGACGTAGGGTTGCATGTCGTGCGGCGTGTCTTCGTGCTGTTCCTCGACGGCTTGCATGTTCGCCGGCATCTGCAGCGGTAGGAGACCCGAGGGCTCGGCCGCACCGGTCAGGATGTCGAGGATCGCTTGGTCCTGCACGCCAAAACTCACCAGGATCGCGTTCGCACTGGGCTCGAATTCCGATACCACGGCCGGTTTTGTCGTGTTTAGGACCACGATGACTGGCTTACCGTTCATGTCTTCACGGGCGTCAAGGACCGCCTGCAGGTCGGTCACATTCGAGGCTGTAACCGTCTTGCCCCGGTACGAACGGTTGGTGAACGTTTCCAGCGGATCCCCGCCGGCGATACTCGTGGCGCGGGCGTGCGTGGCCGTGTACGTGCCGTACTGAAGGCTGATCGGCACATACCCGTTGCCGCCCGCTGCCACGTCGGATCTGTCGTACCCGGCTGCTATACCAAACATTGCCGCAGACTCAGGGCCGTTGATGACGACGAGGGCCGCGTCTGCGGCATCCGGATCATCGGTCAGGTCGAAGTACTCCCTAACGATCTGGGTGTTGAGCGGATCCACGTCCCGGCCGGGAATCACGTTACCGAAGAAATCCCTGCTTTCCGGGATGTGGCGCTGCGGGACGTATACCGTTGCGTCCCTTTCCAGCGGCAGGACATCGTCCTGGTTCTTGAGTAGCACAAGTGACTTGAGCTGCGCTTCGTACCCGGCGGCCATGTATTCGGGCTTTCCTACGGTGACGGCGGTTTCCTCCACATCCAGGTACGGATTCTCGAACAGGCCGGTGCGGAAGATGTTCTTAAGCAGTCGGACAGCGGATGCCTCGAATCGCGCGCGTATGAACTGTTCTCCGTGTTCCTGCACGCCCATCTCGTACGCTTCCATGACCGGGCCGGCATCGTTGTTGCCGCCGAACTGATCGACGCCCGCCATCAGGGCTTTGTAATGCCGCTCGGCTTCAGTCAGACCCTCCACTCCCCAGGGCATACCGCTGAGCATGTCCAAGCCCTGATTTGTGCGTGTGACATTCCAATCGGTGCAGACCACGCCTTCGTATCCGTATTTCTCTCGCAGCAGGTCAGTGATCAGGTACCTACTGTACGCGTTACCCACGTTTTCGCCGTACACGGTGTCCTGATTGAACGAGATGGTGTAGTACGGCATGACCGCGGCCGCCATGCTAGTCTCGGCCTCGAGTTTGAACGACCCCTGCGTGAAGGGAGTCAGGTGGAGATCGAAGTTGTTTCCGGGATAGACGGCATACTTGCCGAGGCCAACGTGTGCATCTCGTCCCGCTTCGCCCGAACCACCACCGGGCCAGTGCTTGACCATCGCGTTCACGCTTTCATAGCCCCAGCCCCCCTCTGTGACCGCATCCCCTTCCGAAGTCTGAAACCCGTCCACGTACGCGCGCGCCATGTCAGTCGCAAGGGCCGGATCCTCGCCGAAGGTGCCGCTGAAACGCCACCACCGGGGTTCGGTGCCCAGATCGATTTGAGGAGAAAGAGCAGTCGTGATGCCGAGCGCACGGTATTCCTTCGATGCGATGTCGCCGAACTGCCGCACCATGGCGGGGTCGAAGGTCGCTGCAAGGCCAATCGAACCGGGCCACAGGGAGATATCCCCTCCGGAACCTGCGCTGAATTCCGCAAAAGCCCCCTGCGTCTCGTGGCGCGGGTCCGAGCTGTTGTTGGCCGGAATACCAAGCCCAATGCCTTCCACCAGCGCCTGCACGTTGTTGTTCCAGCGCGCCGCCACCGCAGGGCTTTCCACCGACGTGATGAGCACATGTCTCAGGTCATCGTTGGTCAAGAAGTCCTTCTGTTCGTCGGAGAGGTCCCAGGCCTTCGCGCCGCTCTCAGCGAAAGGCTTTCCATCGTAGGTGCCTCTAAACCATCCACTTGCCCCAGGAACAGCCTGGTGGGCGCTGTAGAGCATGAGGCCTGCGATCTGTTGGATAGACATCTTAGAGGCCAGGTCCTGCGCCCGGTCGTCGGCGGAGAGGCGCCAGTCTTCGTACGGATCCAGAGCTCCGTTCTTGTTCAGGTCCTTGAAGGCGAACCGGTCAACAGTGAGCAGGCTGACGCCCGATGTCGTCACGTATCTTAGGGTCTGACCACCTCTGTTGGTTACGGTTCTGATTATTCCCGATTCCGTTTCGCTCCATCTGGCAGCGCGGCTGAAACAGCCGTTCAGCACCGCGAGCGTTAAGATCAACGGAAACGCGTACGCAACGGCGCGGTGAGGCTGGAAGGTCTTCATGGTCGTATCCTTCACATTGGGTCTCGCTGCGTGCAGGCAAGGGAGATCTCCATGTAGTCCACGTCTTCCTCGTCTGGGAAGTAGCAGCACCGCATCAAATCGAACAGATGTTGAGTGGGAGTCAAGGTATCTTATAGGGTAGATCCACCGGTCCCGACTTGGGAGGTCCTTGCCCACATCTGGCACACCATGATGGAATTGACGGCAATAACGCCCTTGCGACTAACCCTGAGCCTTGTGGCGCTCGTTGGAACGAGTGCCTGCAATGCTCCAGTTGAACCGCCATCGCCGCAATCGCCTGCTGACAGCCAACTCCTTGCTAGCGCGGTGAGTTTCTACAACGCATCCCGCAACGACAAGGGGCTCTATCGTGACCGTTTGCGCTTCGACGGCACACATGACGCGCCGGCCTCTGTGGCTACCACGGGCATGGGATTGATCTCCTTGTGCATCGGTAGCCTCATCGGCGAGAGCGAGAACGCAAGGGAACGTGCGAAAACGACTGTGCGCACGATGCTGGGAATGGGGCACGCTCGTAACGCGGCAGGCTTCTACTACCACTTCGTCGACATGGAAACGGGTGACAGAGCGGGGAATAGTGAATACTCGAGCATCGATACCGCCATTCTCATGAACGGGGCTCTGTTTGCGGCATCCTGTCTTGCTGGAGACGACGAACTCGACTCGCTCGTGCTGCAGCTCTGGGAATCGATCGACTGGTCTCAGGCTATTGCGAATCCGGAGACCGGGGCCATCTATCTCGAGATGTTGCAGGACGGGTCAGGAAAGCCGGGATCTGTCACGCTGCCGTTCAACGAATACATGCTGGTTGCGTGGTTAGCCAAGTTGGCGGATCAAACGGGGACCGGCCGGGCCACTGACCTCTGGGAGCTGTTCTATGCCAGCGCCGACAGTCTGCCAACTTCCAGTTTTGCGGGACATGACCTACTTACCGACCGGCCAGGCGCCTTCCTTTCCAGCTTCGTCATTCAGTTTGCGTATTACCTGTGTCATCCGTTCACCATAGGTGAACAGTACCTTGCCTTCATACGCGACGCCCAACTTGCGGACCGTGCGTGGTGGCAGCAGTCGACAGATGCCATGGATCACGAGTGGGGCCTAGGAGCGGGTAGCGCACGTTCGGGCTCTTATCACGCTGACGCCATAGGCGACAACCCGGACCAAATCGTATCTCCTCACATCATCGCGGGATTTCTTCCGGTCGATTCGACCAGAATGGGCGATCTCACAGAGCATAACGCCATGGCGAGTAGAGCGGTTCGTTCGATTGACGGTGTGAGCGGCAACCTCTTGTGGCGTTACAGCGTGTCAAATCCCCTCTGGGTTGCTGAGGAAATCCAGGGGATCGATTACTCCTCGATGATGCTCGGCCTCGTCACCTACATTCTAGGAACTTCCTTTCTAGAGGAACACAACGATTTTGAGGCGTGGCTTGCTCGAGTTCGGTAAGTGACACGACCCGCAGATCCCGAGTGTACCCAAGGGCCGCAGATGAACACTCACCCTCACATCCTTACGTTGACCACTTGATCTGCATATTGCACGGGTATTTGCTTGAGGGTTCCGGCAGCAACCTCTGGACCCGCGCCGTAGTGCGCGCGTTGTGCCGCGATGGACAAGCTGTCCATTTAGTGTGCCAAGAGCTCCATCCGGACATCTACGACTTCATCGCCGCAGCCTACGTTTATGAGAACGAGGGCTCCGTAACAAGTCTGTTCAAACGGGATACGCCCTATGCCGCGGGTTGCGTGATGCACAAACCGCGCCTTGGCGGGACCCTGCCCGTCTACGTGCGTGACCAGTACGAAGAGTTCGCACATGTGGTCCCTATGATCGAGCTGCCGGATGAGGCGATCGACGCCTATCTGGCTCTTAATGTCGCGGTAGTCGAACGCGTCGTGCGGGATCACGGTGTGACATCGATGCTCGCAAACCACGCTGTGCTCATGTCGGTCGTCGCGGAACGAGTGAGTGCTGCGACGGGCGTCCCTTTCGCCATCATGCCGCACGGCAGCGCGATAGAATATGCCGTCAAGAAGGACCGCCGCATTCACGCCCTGGCAGCCAGCGCGTTCAATCGAGCGGCTCGTATATTCGTGATCGGTCCAGAAATGCGCCGGCGGATCATCGGTGTCTTTCCGGACCAGATCGGAATCGAGTCTCAAATCTCGGATCTCAATCTCGGAGTGGATACCAAAGCGTTCACATTGGTCGACCGCATTGATCGTGGCGGACGTGTCGCGACGCTATCGGCGGCCTTGAAAGACTTGAAGCGCGGAAAGCGACCGGAAGCAGAGCGACGACTTCGCGAGCGGCTCTACACGGGAATCGGATTTGAGTCGTTGCGGGATACCGCGGCGGAGGCGAGAGGATACAAGGAGAAATTGCCCGATGTCAGAGTCGAGGCAAAGCTGGCGACGGTGGATTGGGACCACGACGAGGTATTGCTGTTCGTCGGCCGGCTGATTGCCAGCAAGGGACCGCAGAACATCGTCGCCGCGCTTCCGCGCATCTTAGCGTCAAATCACCGCACGCGTCTCATCATCGTAGGTCACGGACCTCTCAGGGAGGTGCTGGAGGCCTTTCTTTGGGCACTGGAGCATGGCGATCGCACACTAGCCAGTAACATCGTCCGGTGGGGCAGTGCGCTCGAAGGCGGCGATGCGACACCCTTCGAAGCAATCCGTCTTTACTTCGAAGCTCTGGAGGTCCGCGGCGAACTCGATGACTACTTCAAGACCGCGCGAGAAGTCGCGCGGCCGGAGCGGGTGATCTTCACCGGATATCTCACACACGCGGAACTCAAATACCTCATGCCCTGCTGCGACGTGGCGATCTTTCCCTCTATTGTAGCCGAGGCCGGGCCACTCGTCTTCCTGGAGGCATTGGCATCGGGTGTCTTTCCCCTGGGCACGTACTTTGGCGGTATGGCCGCGAGCATCGATTCCGTGGCCGGCGACCTACCCGCGGAAGATGCAGCGCTCATGAAGTTGAGTCCGGATCCAAGCCAGACCGTTGCCGACATCATCGCCAATACCGGAAACGCCTTGGCTCTGGGCCGCCACCATACGGACACGCTGCGCCGCTCGGTGGTGGCACGCTACGACTGGGTCGAGGTGGCCCGGAAGCTCGCTGTGGAATTGACCGCGCTGGAGTCCTAGCCGAGTAGTTGAACAGGACTACGCTTCTGAACAGATTGTGAAGACGAGTATTCAGCGGAGGAGGCATGAAACGCTTGTGTAGCGTCGTTGCGGGCATGCTGCTGGCCGCATCCGGGCTCGAGGCGCAGGACGATGCCACGGCTGATTCGCTGCGGCGAGTCGCGCAGACAGCTCCGCTGTTCGCCTCACACGACGTGCTCGAATTGAGGATCGAGGCTCCGCTCACCACGATCTTCAAGGACCGGGACCAGGAAAGCGAGTACCATCGCGGCACGCTTTCCTACGTCGACGACAGCGGGGATTCGGTGGTTCTCGACATGCGTGCCAGGACCCGCGGTTATTTCCGGCTAAAGAGGCGAACCTGCGGCTTCCCGAATCTCCACATCAATTTCCGTCGGCGGCAGGTCGAAAACACCGTGTTTGCCGGTCAGAACCGGGTCTCCATCGTCGCCCACTGCCAGGACGACAAGCCCGAATATGAGCAGTTCTCGTTACAGGAGTATCTGATCTATCGCACGTTCAATCAGCTGACCGATAGAAGTGTGCGCGTGCGCCTCGCTCGCGCGACCTACATCGATACCGACGGCAAACGCGACTCGCTGACCAAATACATGTTCATCCTCGAGCCGTTCGATAAGCTGGCCGCCCGCCATGGCTGGGAAGTGCTCGAGATCCCTGCCGCCCGTCCGAGTGCGCACGGTCGTTTCGATCTGCCCCTCGTCGAGGTGTTTCAATTCTCGATCGGCAACACCGATTGGAGTCCGTTCCAAAAATCGGCCGGTGGGAGTTGCTGTCACAATGGTAAGCTCATCGGCACGATGGCCGGCCCCGTGATTCTGGTGCCGTACGACTTCGACTGGTCAGGTGTGATCTCCGCACCTTATGCCAGACCGGCTCCGGCAGTTGGCGTACGTAACGTGCGGCAGCGGCGGTACTGGGGCATCTGTCGGCCGCCCGAGGAGTTCGGGCCCGTGTTTGATCTGTTCAACGACCGCCGCGCAGCGATCTACGATCTTTGGCGCGGGCAGGATGGGTTGGAGCAGCGCCGACTCAACCGCACACTCGAGTATTTCGATGAGTTCTACGAGATCATCAATGACTCAGGTAAGACCAGGCGCGAGATTCTGCTGAAATGTCGGGATATGTCCTACCTGGGAGGGTAGCAGGCCACCGAGTACAACTCGCGCGCCCAACGCATGGGTCCGCGAGAACAAGACCCCGAACGCCGCGAGACGCCCGGGGCTCGTGCACTGTTACACCTAGGTGTAACTCAGCTTCTTATGATCCCAGGTGACTATCCTGTCATTGAAATGGCTTTCATTGGCTGCCAGAGAAGGCCCGGCTGCCTTCAAACCGTAAGTGGCATTCTCTACGATGGTTTTCCCGTCCCGAACCGCAGCGATCAGATTGGCCCAGTGATCATCACGGTCATCATATCCCTCCGGTGGGCTATAGGTGATTTCACTGGGCTCATTGATGTTGGGGGGCACATCGTAGTGTTCCAGATGGTATTGCTTTACGAATTCATCCCGGACATCCTTGGGGAACGTAGCTAGGGAATCATAACCTCCATATCCCGGCTTGGTGGGAAATGGCGAGCGGGCTAAAGTCAGTGAATTCCCTGCGAACTTCATCGTCCCCTCGGAACCGACCAGCTTCAATGAAGCTTCTCCGCCTCCTCCGGACACAAAATTGACTCGGATCTGCATATTGAAGGGCGCATGGGTCGCTGCCTCGGGATAGTCCACGACACAGGTCAATACGTCCGGCACATCTCTGCCATCTTTCCAATATCTCAATCCACCGGAACCATACACTTTGGTCGGTCCGTCGGAGCTGATGACCCAATGAAGCCAGGAGAACAGGTGAACGAACAGATCACCTGCAATGCCAGTTCCATAAGCTTGGTAATTGCGCCACCTGAAGAAGCGAATCGGATCAAACGGCACCTTCTGAGTGTCTCCAAGGAAAGTGTCAAAGTCGACCGTTTCGGGTGAAGCATCGGGGGGAATCGAGTATTGCCACGCTCCCAGAGATGAATGACGGTCATAGGCCGCTTCCACCAAGATCAGATCCCCTATTTCACCAGCTCGATACAAGTCCTGTGCCTTCTTCATGACAATGGAACTGACACCCTGGCTTCCGACCTGGAACTTCGCGTCGTACCGTTTCTCCGCCTCTATCACTCTGTGCCCTTCAGCTACTTCTTGTACCATGGGCTTTTCGCAATAAACGGCTTTACCCGCCTTCATGGCATCGATGCAGATGATGTCGTGCCAGTGATCCGGTGTGGCGACCAGAACCACATCAATGTCATCCCGGGCCAGGACCTCACGATAATCCCTGGTTGTTACAATGTCCTGACCGAAGACTTCTTTCGCGCGTGTAAGCCTGCCGTCATACAGATCACACACGGCAGCCAATTCAACTCCCGGAACGGTCTTTGCCGAATGGATGTTATAGAACCCGATGATTCCGGTCCCGATCACTCCTAACCGTATGGTATCATTGGCAGCAAATCTCCTAGTCCGATCCGGCTGAGGTTCTCGCTGCAGGATCACCCTTCCCTTTGAAGGTCTACTTGTGGCGATATAGGGAAATGCTCCAGCCACCAATGATGCCTTTGCAAGACCCTTCACAAATTCCCTTCTCGAAGAATCCTCTTCTCTTCGCATGTGAATACCTACCTTTCAGAGGGAATGCCTGATAATTCCAGATTCAATGTGCTAAGAGACCTTTAGACAAATGGACAATTCCAGCTACCTAGCCGTCATCCCGCGTCAATTCAATCTCAATGGCGGGGCCACGAGGCCACCGGCGTCAACTGCAGTTCAATGGTTGAGGGCGACGGACGATTATGTGGCACCGTACTGAGGTTCGCAAGGAAAGCCCCGATACCGCGTCAAGGCCGTCGGTCCGGGAAGGCTCGACGCCAGCAACAGGACAATCGTCAATCGGTTTGCTTCACGGCACAGTCTCATTGGTCAGCTCCAACGTCTCGTTGTCTTGTTGAATCGTCGGCCCCGAGGTGGTCGGCGAACTCCACGTAGCGCTTGCCGCGAATCGCCTCGTTGCCAAGAGCCACGGCCACAGCGGAGTTCCACCCAACCTGTTCGTCCGCGAACGGGCCCGTGTCGTTGCGTACGCTCTCGAGGAACGACGCGACAGCGAGGAAATTGGGGTCGCCGGCCTCGTCCTCCGGTATCTCGATCGGCAGGCCGGGCCCGCGATACGGCATGTCCCCGCTCGTGCTCAGTGTCGCACTCGTTAGGACACCCCGTTCGATCAGCTCCTGCGGCACGGCGGAGTTGGCACGCGCCGGCTCGTAGTAGAACGCTCCGTCCTCCAGGGTCAGCTTCACCGAGCCTCCCGTGCCGTAGATGTTGAGTTGGTAACCCACGTTGTGATTCCCGATGATCGAACTGAAGACGTGGGTGCCCCCCCCGGGATAGGTGAATACGGCCTGTACGTTGTCGAAGGTCTCCCGGCCGTCGTGGTAGAAGGTGATCCCACCGGTGCCGATCACGCTCGTCGGTACCTCGTCGAAGATCCAGTTCGCGACGTCGATCTGATGCGAGCCGAGTTCCGCGAGAAGCCCGCCCGAGTATTCCTTGTATAATCTCCAGTTGATCAGCCGCTCGAGTGACGGGTCCGGCACCGGTCTCCGCCAGTTGTAGTTGCGGTGCCAGTAGCCGTAGACGTGCGTCACGCGTCCGATCTCGCCGCTCCGGATACGCTCGATCGCCTCGCGATACCAGGGGGCGTAGCGGTACTGGAGTCCAGTTTGGAATCGGCACCCGCTGTCCCGCGTCGCCTGGACGATGGCGTTGCAGTCGTCCACGGTGAAACCCATCGCCTTTTCGCCGTACACGTGCAGGCTGCGCTCGAGGGAGGCGACCATGTGCTCGCCGTGGAAGCCCAAGGGTGACGCGACGATCACCGCATCCAGATCGCTTGCCGCATCGAGCATCCGGCGGTAGTCACGGTAGACCCGGGTATCCTCACCCGTGATCTCTCGGCCCTCCGCGAACCGCGGCTCGTACACGTCGCACAGCGCGGTCACCCTGACATCGGGGAT
>JBDHHP010000045.1:0-25521 GCA_039589275.1 Gemmatimonadota bacterium
TGCTTGGCACGGCGGACCTGCACTTCGCAAACGCGCGGGCGGGGATCGACACTTGGGAGACTGTCACTTATGTCGCGCCGTTAAGAGAACGTGTTGGAGCGAGGCTCTGGGACGAGTCGGTCATGCTGGAGGATGGCGAACCTGAACTCGGCAGCGCACCTCCTGACGGAGCGGAGTTCGCAGCGCTTCCAAAAGCAGCCTCCAAGAAGTCGTCGTACCGCACGTGGCAGAAATCGTTCAAGACGCACCTCTACCAGGATCGGTCTATCGATCTGCTGCGCTGCACCCCCCTCAAGCTCACTGCCGACCTCGGCGAGTCACCGGCGAAATTCCAGGTTCGGGTTCGAGAGGCTGCGCACGAGAAGCGCGACGTCGCGGTGGAGAAGCTCCGCAAACGGTACGCCCCCAAACTCGTGCGGCTTCAGGAGCGCATACGGAAAGCCGAGGAGAAGGTCGGACGTGAGACGTCGCAGTACGATCAGCAAAAAATGCAGACGGTGATTTCCGTAGGTGCCACGGTCCTGGGAGCGCTGCTCGGGAGAAAGGTCGCTAGCGTTGGCACGGTCGGCCGCGCCACGACTACCGCCCGAGGTATGGGACGGGCCGCTCGCGAAAAGGGCGACATAGGCCGTGCCAAGCGCGACCTACTCGCGCTGCGACAGAAACTGGGTGATCTCGATGCTGACTTCGAGCAGGAAGTCGCTGCGTTGGCGGAAGCCATGAATCCCGACGCGTTCGAGGTCAAGTCGACGCTTATAAGACCGCGTAAGACCGACATTAATGTCAGTTACTTTGGCCTAGGGTGGCTGCCCCACTTTGTGGGCGAAGACGGCATCGCCGAGCCAGCATACTGATGTGAAACGGCCGGTCCTGCAGGACCGGCCGTTGGTGTCTTGCTTGTGGAGGCATCGTTACTTCTTGAGTACGAATGTCACTTTCATGTTGACGCGGTACTGCTTCACCTGCCCGTCCTTGACTTCGACCTTGAACCCATCAACCCAGGCGCCTTGAATGCCTTCGAGGGTCTCAGCGGCCCTTGCGATCCCGTTCTCTATCGCGTCTTCAAAGCTCTTCTTGGACGTGGCACTGATCTCGGTGATCTTGGCAACACTCATGTGGGTTATCCTCGTTCGTTGTCAGTAAGTGATGACTGAGGGTAGCTTGGCTGCGTTGCTGATCCACTTCTCCACCACTTTTTGGCTGGGAGTAGTGCGGGTCAGCTTCTTCGTAGAGTTCACCTCTTGCATCTTGGATGCCAAGTTCGCGGCGTTGCGGGTTCTGAGCTCTTTGACCGTGTCGACACCGGCGGCTTCAAGCAACTCAGAGTACTCGGAGCCAATGCCGGACACGCGCATGAGGTCAGCCAGGTTGGTCCATTTCAGCAATTGGCCTTCATTGATGCCGGTCTTCTGACTGACAGACGCCCTTCCCTTTGCGCTGTCGCAGACATCAAGTAAGTCCTTCGTGGTCTTGATCTTCGCCATCGAGAGCTTCTCCGCGTATGCGGGGCCTATCCCCTCGATGTCCACGATCTTGTAGCTCATTTCAAACCTCCTCGTTCTTGGTTGAAGCTCTGTTCTCTGATGGCTCGCTTGACACCGCGGCCTTGCCCTCCACGCCCGTGATTGTCACCACAGGTACGGCTTGTCGCAAGTGGTGACACGCGATCCTCAAGTAGTGGAACTAGCTCGATTATGCGTTGTCTGTTCCGATTCGGCTGATTCTGTGTCGTAGTGGAACATTGGAGCGCGCGATAATCGCGTTGATTGCGCTTAAGTGCATACTGGACAATACTTTGCTACTTGGCACGTGGATTGCCTTTCATCATCATTTACCTCCCACACCCGTGCAATAGGAGATGGAGCATGTTGAAGGAGTTCAAAGAGTTTGCGATGCGTGGCAACGTCGTCGACATGGCAGTCGGTATCATCATCGGCGGCGCGTTTGGCACGATCGTGAAATCGCTGGTATCAGACGTGCTGATGCCACCCATTGGGATGCTGCTTGGCAACGTGAGTTTCTCAAACCTGTTCTTCACGCTGAAAGGTGGAGAGACGGCTGGACCTTACCTGACACCGGAGGCTGCTGCCGAGGCCGGCGCTGTCACGGTCAACTACGGTGTTTTCATCGACAACATAATCAGCTTTATCATCGTGGCGTTTGCAGTGTTCATGGTCATTCGAGCCATCAATAGAATGCAGCGCCAGGAGGAGACGGCACCGCCGCCGCCAGACAAGAAGGACTGTCCCTTCTGTCTTTCGACAGTTGCGATCAAGGCGACCAAGTGCCCGAACTGCACCTCCCAGCTCGAGGCCGCATAGGGATCCTGTCCAGGCCGGTTGGGTGACCGTGGGTGGGCTAACGCCCGCTCCACGGCCACCTGCACGATTCCAAACGACTGACGTTCCGGCAGTACATTTATCCGGTCCCCGTGACCGGAGACGCATCCCTGAAACTCGAACAGAAGTACATTTTCCGCTTCTGGCTGCCGCTGGCCGCCACTTGGCTGATGATGTCGGTAGAGGGGCCCTTCTTGGCCGCCATCATCGCCCGCCTCGCCGATCCCAAATTCAACCTGGCTGCCTACGGAGTAGCGTTCGCGTTTGCGCTACTAGTCGAAGCGCCGGTCATCATGATCATGAGCGCCTCGACAGCGCTAGCCGAAGACAGCGCCAGTTTTCGTCGATTGCGCACCTTCACCTACGCGCTGAACGCTGTTGTCACCGCGGTAATGCTCGTCGTGCTCATTCCGCCCGTGTTCCACTTCCTGATGTTGGATGTCGTGGCTGTGCCGAAAGATGTGGCGGATCTGACATACCTGGCGTTGTGGTTGTTCTTGCCCTGGCCCGGCGCCATCGGGTACCGGCGGTTCTATCAAGGACTGTTAATCCGAGACGGTCGCACCCGACTCGTCGCCTACGGCACGGTACTCAGGCTGGTCACCATGGTCGCAGTTGCGCTGGCGCTCTACCTGACGATCGCACCGCCAGGGGCATATGTAGGAGCGGCCGCTCTGTCGATCGGTGTCAGCGCAGAGGCCATCGCCAGTCGTCTGATGGCCCGCAGTTCAGTGAGGAATCTGCTGGGGACCGAGTCTGACACCGGGCGCCAACTGGACTACGGTCGCATCACACGATTCTACTACCCGTTGGCCCTGACTTCGCTCCTAGGGCTGGCAGTACAGCCCCTGCTGACGTTCTTCATGGGTCGAGCACCGTCGCCGATCGAGTCTCTCGCCGTGTTTCCCGTGGTTGCAGCACTCTCGTTTGTGTTTCGCTCCATGGGATTGAGCTATCAGGAGGTGGCAATCGCGCTGATGGGTAAGCGGTTTGAACACCTCGAGGAGCTGGGTCGCTTCGCACTCGTTCTCGGAGTTGTGTCGTCAGCAGCGCTGGCCCTGGTGGCCCTTACTCCGATAGCTGGCCTGTGGTTTGAGGTCGTGTCGGGGTTGACGCCGGATCTAGCCCGATTGGCGATCGTGCCAACCATCGTGCTGATTCCGATTCCGCTCCTGTCGGTGATCTTGTCGTATCAGCGCGGCATCTTGGTGGTGGCCCACATTACCGGTCCGATCACGTGGTCAACTGTGATCGAGGTAGCTGCGGTTGTCGTAGGTTTTCCCTTGCTGAGCTGGCAGCTTGGTATGGTCGGAGTGACCGCGGCAGTCACCGCGTTCACGGTGGGTCGACTGGCTGGCGTGCTCTACCTGGTAGATAAGTGCGTGCGAGTGGTACGGTGGGAACAGAGAACAGAGAACAGAGAACATCGAACATCGAACATTGAACATTGAACGTCGAACGCCGAAGTCAGACCGCACCTCGGCGTTCGTTGTTCAACGTTCAGGGTTCAGCGTTCGATGTTCTCTGTTCTCGTTATCGTCACCCCGTAATTGAACGGATCGTATGGGGCTCCGGAGTTCCAGTCCTCCGAGGAGTGTGAGCCGTCTGATGTGTAACGAAGAGTATACTCCCCGGCTGGCAACGTGATCACCGCATCGAATACCCGGTTCTTGGTTGCACCGCCGGCATGTTCTGTGTCACGGTACTCCATCTGCCATACGGTTCGTCCTGTACCGGCGTTCTCGATCCAGGCATAATCGTACATGTCGCCGTCGGACCCTTCGCCGAGGGCGTAGACGCGCACATCGGTCTCGTCGGCCAGCGTGAAGCTTTCACTTCGTTGGTCGTCGTCGCGAATCCCGAGGAGAGCGGCGATTCTACGCCGGTCGCTTGCCGGATCGAGAGGGCGAACCGCATTACCGGCTGGCCCGTCCGCGGCAGGCAATAGAGTTATGCCCCAGCGGTCCTGGTCCATTGGTGGTGAAGCGTTCCAATCTTCGAACGAATGTGATCCGTCGGTAACGTAGTACACCAAGTAGTCGCCGGCCTCCAGTGGCACAATCTCGTCTGCCAGGCGGTTCTTGTCGGCGCCACCCGCGGATTCGGTGTTCCCGTACTCCATCTTCCAGACTGGTCGGTGGGACTCAGCGTCGAGGATCCAGCCGTAGTCGTACATCTGGTCGCCCATACCCTCGCCGAGAGCGCGGACTCGGACGGCCATGGGCTGAGTTAGGGTGAAGCCGGCAGATACCGCCTCGTCATCGCCTAGACCTATCAGTGACACGAACGCGTTCGCTAATGGCGCGGGACGATAAGCATAGACCTGAATGTCAGCGTCGTCGGAGGTCGCACGGATCGTCAGGCCCCAATACTCGGGATCGAGCGGAGGGGCCGAGTTCCAGTTGGACGCATCATGCGATCCGTCCGTCACCGCGTAAGCCGCGTACGAACCCGGATCGAGGCTGAACACGGTGCGAGCCATGCGGTTCTTCTCGGCGCCACCAGCGGGCTGGGAGCCGTCAGCGTCTAGCTTCCAAAGCACTTCTCCCGTCTCGGTGTTCATCAGCCAACCGTAGTCGTAGGCCTCGCCATCCATGACCTCACCGATCGCGTAGACTTCCACCTCGGTGGGCTGGGACACGCTGAACCCGATTCTCTCCTGGGAGTCGTCATCGAGGCCGGTGAAGGAGACGAATGCGTTGTCGGCGAAGGATCTGTCGACTTGATCGACCTCGGCGTCCGACAAGGGCGTGCCCGGTCCTTGGATCGTGATCCGGAAGTCCTCTCCGAATCCCAGGCCGCCCAGAGCACGGGTCAGCCAGCTACGAACGTCATCGGGCCGGGCAAACATCGCATACTTCACCAAGTAGTCGCCCGCTGGCAGCCGGACCGTACCCTCGAACTTGGCGAGGCCTCGTCTCGAATGCTCAGGGTTCGAAACCCTCAGTTCCCAAACCACTTCACGGGTCTGGGCATTGAGGATCCATGCGTTTCCTGCCCAGTAGTCCGCTCTCGGCGCGCCGACGGCCTCAACGCTGAGGTCCTGTTCTGCTTCGAGGGTGAAGCCGGCATCAGTGACTTCAAAGGGGGTCAGCTTTCTGAGGTCCACCATGGCGTCGTCCGGCCTCCTGCTTCCGGAGACGGCGGCGATGGCGACACCGACAATCAGAACGGGGATTCCCGCTTTGAGCAGGCTGCGGAGATTCATAGCTGTGCCAACCTTCCGGCCGTAGCCGTCGGCCACGGTTCCGATGAGGGTCATACGTATGTCCAAGACCCACTACGGGTTGAGCCGACTCCAGGATTCACATGACTCAGGAGGCGACTGGGGTCCCGCCGGCCCCAGCCCTGGCGCAGCGGTAGCTTGCGAATTACTTTCGGCGCGGGGATATTTCCCTATTGGAAATATGCGGAACCAGTGAACACGGAAATTCGGGGATCTGGGGTACCGGTCCCCGTTGTTGTTCTATGCTGGCGAGAGGAGCTCGCCAGGTTCACTAGATGGACGCTCGGCAGGTACGGCACGGCCGGACTCCGAGGAACATCGAAAACAACCAAAGGGAGTACGGCATGCGTATCAAAGGAAAGGTGAAGTGGTTCAACGAATCCAAGGGTTTCGGGTTCATTTCTCGAGAGGATGGCGAGAAAGACTGCTTCGTCCACCACACCGCCATTCAAGGCGAGGGTTTCAAGACTCTCCGCGAAGGTGAGGCGGTGGAGTTCGACGTGGTGCAGGGCACCAAGGGGCCGGCAGCCGAGAACGTCACCAGGCTAGAGGGCTGAGCCACGAACATCGGTGATCGAGCAGGGCCATCCCAGCCATTGCTGGGCATGGCCCTGACTCGCATCTCGTAAGGACACCGCTTCGGCCGGGAAGTGATATGACAGAGATCATCATCGAAGAGAACGACTCGTTTGAGTGGGCCCTGAAGATCTTCCGCCGCAAAGTCCAGCGGTCGGGGATTCTCAAGGACCTGCGTGCGAAGCGCTACTATGTCAAGCCGAGCCTCGCTCGCCGCAAGAAGGCGACTGCTGCTAGGCGCAGGCAACAGCGCGGGCGGTCGCGGCGGTAGTCTGTACCACCGCACCGCACCGGCACCTCCTCAGATAAGGATCTCCCTCCACCCGTTCTAGCTCACTGCTCCCAGTAAGCTGCTCGATCCGGAATCACCCACCTCACACCGCCCCGTGGATCTCTGACGTCTCCCGGATAGCGCGGGATTACGTGGATGTGGATGTGCTCCGTCGTCTGACCGGCTGACTTACCCGAGTTGATTCCGACGTTGTATCCGGTAGGCTGGTATGTTCGCTCGATCCTGTCGCGCACTGCAGGAACTAGGCTCCAGAGTGCTGCCTGTTCGCCCCGTGACAGCTCGAAGAAGTCGGTCTCGTGTCGGCGCGGGACTATCAGGGTGTGTCCGGGACTCAGCGGAAAGCCGTCGGCGAACGCGACGGCCCTCTCGTTTTCCAGGTAGTGTTCCCTTCGGGATATTGCCTCGCAAATGACGCACATTGGTGAGATCTGTCTGTTTGGGTTGCCTTACCAATAATCTACTACCAGCGATCCTGAGGCCGCCACGAGCCCACCACCCTGAATGACCTGGTGGTGGCTAGCTACCGCGGCAAGTATCATCTTCTCTGATCAGCGACCAAATCACTGCGGTTTCAGAAGGAGCGCGATTCGGCCCCGTGGCGGGGGGTAGATCGGCGGTCAAAACTAGAGCCATGATCACTGGAGACGAATCCTGGAGGCAGCGTTGCGATACAAACTGCTAGGGAGAAGCGGGCTTCGGGTCTCGGAGTTGGCACTCGGAACGATGTCGTTCGGTGAGGAGTGGGGCTGGGGTGCATCTAAGAAAGACTCCAAGACGATGTTCGACGCCTTCGCAGAAGCGGGCGGCAACTTCATCGACACCGCCAACCGGTATACAGAGGGCACCAGCGAGCGTTATGTCGGGGAGTTCGTGAAAGCCGACCGTGAGCGCTTCGTTGTGGCGACGAAGTTCACCCTGTTTATGAGCCGCGATGATCCGAACATGTGTGGCAACCATCGCAAGAACATGGTACAAGCTCTGGAGGCGAGCCTCAGGCGGCTGGGCACCGACTATGTCGACCTCTACTGGCTACACGCATGGGACTATACGACACCAGTGGAAGAGGTGATGCGGGCTTTAGACGACCTGGTGAGCTCTGGGAAGGTTCTCTATGTGGGAATATCCGACACTCCCGCTTGGATAGTGTCTCAAGCCAATACGCTCGCCGATCTGCGTGGGTGGACTCGGTTTGTGGGATTGCAGATTCGCTATAGCCTGATCGACCGGACCGCGGAGCGTGAGCTGATGCCAATGGCGCGGGCGCTGGACCTGGCAGTCACTCCTTGGAGTGTGCTCGGCGCTGGAGTGTTGTCAGGTAAATACAATCGGGACAAGGGTGCAGCGGGAAGAGCAAAGGAGGGAGCGGCCAAGAAAGAGCTCAATCTCGAGATCGCACAGGATGTTATCGATGTGGCGGAAGAGATTGGCTGCTCCGCCTCACAAGTCGCGGTGAGTTGGGTGCGGCAGCAACCGGGAGTGATTGTTCCGTTGCTGGGCGCCAACAACTTGACACAGCTGCAGGACAATCTGGGAGCACTGCAGGTGACGTTGAGTGGAGATCAGTTGGCGAAACTCGAAGAGGTGAGTCGCATCGAGCCGGGTTTCCCTCATGATTTCTTGGGTTCCGACATGATCAGGGATATCATCTTCGGAGGAACGCAGGAGCTGATTGACGACCACCGACGATAGCTAGGATCCAGTGTCTTCCCGTCCACCCTGGCTCAATCGGTGTCGGTGGCGCATCATATATCCACTATGAATCCCGTCGATGTTTCTCAGCTTCTCGCCGCAGCTCGGGGGGACGAGCCCTGCGATCTGCTGCTCAAGAACGCTCAGCTCGTGAATGTGCTCTCTGCTGAGATCTACCCAGCAGACATTGCGGTTGCCGGTTCCACCATCGCTGGTGTCGGTCCGGACTACAACGCACGCGAGGTGGTCGATCTGCAGGGGAGGTACGTGTGCCCGGGTTTCATTGACGCGCACGTGCACGTGGAGAGTTCTATGGTGCCGCCCAGCGAGTTCGCGCGCGCAGTTGTACCGCACGGCGTCACCACGGTCGTCACGGATCCACATGAGATCGCGAACGTGCTCGGTCTCGAAGGGATCCGGTTCATGCTCGACGACGCAAAAGAGGCCCCGTTTACGATGTTCGTGAATGCGTCATCGTGCGTACCCGCCACCCACATGGGGACGGCCGGGGTGGAGTTGTCGGCAGAAGATCTTGCTACCCTACGTGACGAGCCGAGCGTGCTCGGACTCGCCGAAGTCATGAACTTTCCTGGAGTTGTGTGCGGAGATCCAGCGGTGCTCGCTAAGCTCGAGGCGTATTCGGATCGAGTGATCGACGGTCATGCGCCTGGATTGACAGGTAAGCAGCTCAACGCCTACGTCGCGGCGGGCATTAGTTCAGATCACGAGTGCACCACGGTCGCGGAGGCAAGAGAAAAGCTCAGGCTCGGCATGACCGTGTACCTGAGACAGGCAACCAACGCGAAGAATCTCGAGGCCTTGCTGCCGTTTGTGACAGCGAAGAACGAACGACACGTCTGTTTCTGTACTGACGATCGACAACCGCCTGACCTGATCTCAGAGGGATCAATCGACCATCTCGTTCGACTCGCAATTGCCGGTGGACTCGATCCGATGACCGCCATCCGAATGGCGACGCTCAATGCTGCGGAGCACTTCAGGCTACGCGACCGGGGTGCGGTGGCGCCTGGCCGACGAGCAGATCTCGTTGTTGTCACGGACATACAAGATCCGACGGCCGACATGGTGTACGTAGGTGGGAGACTGGTTGCTCAGGGCGGTGCCATGCTCGAGAGATCGACGAGCGGCGCAAAGCCTATGCCGGCGAACTCAGTGCGCGTAGACTGGACCGATGTTGATCTGGGGATTCCTGCCGTCGGTGACCGCGTCCGCGTCATAGGCGTGGTCCCGGATCAGATCGTCACAGAGCATCGGGTAATGCGCGCCACCGTCGTCGAAGGCAAGGCCCTCCAAGACCCTTCGCGCGATCTCTTGAAAATGGCAGTGATCGAGCGTCACGGCAGGAGCGGCACAGTGGGACTGGGCTTCGTCCAGGGGGTCGGACTGGAGCGCGGCGCGATCGCGGGCACAGTGGCCCACGACCATCACAACCTCGTGGTGATCGGTGCCGACGATCGATCGATGATTACTGCCGCGTGGGCCGTTGCAGACGCCGGTGGCGGTCAGGCCGCGGCCAGTGGTGAAAAAGTGCTGGCCCTGTTGCCGCTGCCAATAGCTGGCCTGATGTCCGACCTGACTCTCGAGGATGTACTTGAACAGATCGACGAGCTTCACGCGGCCGCTGCCGGCCTCGGGTCTGAGCTGCATGATCCCTTCATGGCGACGGCTTTCTTGGCGCTCGAAGTGATTCCCAGTCTCAAGCTCACCGACAGGGGCCTGGTGGACGTCGAGAAGTTCGACTTCGTGCCGCTGTTTGTTGAGTAGTGGACCCAAGCCGTCATCTCGGTACCATACTAGGGCTCGCTATCGGCGACGCGCTGGGCGCACCGGTCGAGTTCTTCACGATTGACGAAATCACGAAGCGTTATGGGTCGGACGGAATTGGAGACCTCGAACCATGGGCGGGGTTTTCAGCGGGGACCTATACCGACGACACCCAGATGTCGCTGGCAACGGCCAATGGACTAATCGACGCTCGAACGCGGTTTGAGCATCGTGATCCCCAGTTTGTCGTTGAGGTCGTGCTGGAATGGTATCTGAAGTGGCTCGAGTCGCAGGATGATCCACGTGAGCGGCGCGCACCGGGCCAAACCTGTATGGATGCCCTACGATCTGGGATTCCTGTCGGCCGGAGTAAGGGATGTGGAGGAGTGATGCGCACGGCGCCTGTGGGCTTGGCTTATCCGCCAGCGCTGGCGTTTCGGGTCGGGATGGAGTGCGCAGCGTTGACCCACGGACACCCCTCCGGATATCTGTCAGCCGGCTACTTGTCCGCTCTAGTCGCTCGGCTGGTTTGCGGTGGAGATCTGCATGAAGCTGCTACGGAAACCCGCGAGGATTTGAGTCGTCATGATGGCTGCGAAGAGACGCTGGAATCGGTTGATCTTGCGCTCGCTCTGGCTGCCTCACCCGCCGATCACCTTCAGGCGATCGAACGGCTGGGACAGGGGTGGGTTGGTGAACAGGCGCTCGCCATCGCGCTGTTCTGCGCTCTGAAGTACGAGCGAGATTGGAGCGCGGCTACCCTAGCTGCTGTGAATCACTCGGGTGACAGTGATTCCACGGGATCGATCTGCGGCGCGATACTCGGCGCAAGACTCGGCGTCAGCGCGATTCCTACTCGGTGGATTGACCGGATCGAAAACCAGGCTCAACTGAGCAAGACGGCTCGAGACCTGTTGTCGACCGGGTAGATTACCCCTCCATGCCCTCTCGCCGATCGCGCTTCGGCGTCATCTTCCTCACGGTCTTCATCGACCTGGCCGGTTTCGGGATCATCCTGCCGGTCATCCCATACTACGCACAGAGTCTCGGTGCCGGTGGCCTCGGCTTTGGAGCCCTGATCGGCGTCTTCTCACTAATGCAGTTCCTCGCCACCATGGTGCTAGGTCGTCTGTCCGATCGCGTCGGCCGCCGGCCCGTTCTGCTTGTCACCATCGTGATCGGCGCGGCAGGGTATCTGACGTTCGCGGCCGCGCAGTCCTACTTGGTTCTTTTCGCCGCGCGAATGATCGCGGGTTTTGCTGCGGGGAACCTATCTGTGGCACAGGCTTATATCGCCGATATCACAAGCCCTAGCGAACGATCCCGAGGTATGGGCTTGATTGGAGCGGCGCTCGGGTTGGGGTTCATCTTTGGCCCTGCGCTGGGAGGCGTGGCTGCCGGGTTCGGAGGACCCTCGGCGGCAGGATATGCGGCAGCATCCCTGTGTGTGCTGAACTTCGTCTCCGCCTTCTTCCTGCTTCGTGAATCGCTACATGAGGAGCTTAGGGCACACCGACCACTGTTGGATTTGACCCACATCGTGAAGGCGTTTAGAGATCCCAAGCTCGGTCCGCTGTTCGCTGTATTTGGGCTTGTGCCATTCGCGTTTTCGGGCTTCATGGTGGCGTTTCCACTTTTTGCCGGCGCTGAGTTCAACTGGGCCGAACGTGAGTTGGCGCAGTACTTCACACTTATCGGTGTAGTGGCCGCCTCTGTGCAGGGGTACTTCTTTGGCAAGCTTTCGCGCAGGTTTGGTGACCGCAGGCTGATTGTAGCTGGAATCTGGTGCCTGGCCGTTCCGCTTGGTGTGACACCGTTCTTACCTAGCGCGGGGTTACTGTATATGGTCGGATTGGTGATAGCGTTCGGCAACAGCATTGCCTCGCCAGCGCTTACCGGTACGATCTCCAGCTTGTCCGACCCGAGTGAGCAGGGGGCGATATTGGGAGCGGCCCATGCGGTGTCGGCATTGGGACGCATGTCCGGTCCGTTCGTGTTCGGACAGTTCTATGACGGGCTGGCGCCGAGCGCCGCGTTCCTTGGTGCGGCCTCGGTAATGGTCTTGGCTTGGGTAGCGGTGCTTCGGGTCAGCGCCGGTCGCCGGCAGCCTGCGGCTGCCGGCCGATAACTGAACGCTGACCGCCGCTACATCCCTAGCCAGTAGTTGACCTTCACCAAGAACACGTTGTCGGCGGGAGCGTCGAACAACGCCCCGAGATCGCGCCCGAAGTCCATGGTGCCCACATCCGCGGCGGCCGATCGTGATTGGGTCCAAACCAAGAACAGAGTTGACCCCGGTTGGAACTCCCACCTGAGAACCGCATTGCCCCGCAGCGATCGGACGTTGAAATCAGGATCGCTGAACGAGAACTGTTCCGCCGGTCCCGTATGATCGGGGTCAACTGTGTATTCACCTTCGAAGGAGAAAATTCTACCCAACTCGCTACCGTATACGCGCTTCTCGAGGCGGCGGGGCTGTGCAAACTCTTTGAACTGCGAGTATCGACCCGTCGCGATGAATGGTTGGGCAAAGACCTCTAAGGTCAGTGTAGGGGTGAAGGTTATGTTCAACCGAGTGTTCATCGAAACGGACTTCCGCTCGATGTCGGCGAACACGTAGCGCCTACCGTAGAATTCCACGGCGGTCGGGTCGTCGGCCGCGGTCACATACTGGGCCGCCGACTCACTGTGACTGAGCCGTGGGCTAAGATCCAAGTTGATGTAGGACGCGGGACGGAACGTCAGACCCAGATTGACCGAGAAGCTACGCGAACCGTCGGCGGTCCACGAGTAGGACGGCCCTGTCCAGAAAGAGATGTTCTTGCGAGAGTCGCTCGACACCGAAACGTACCAATAGTTGGAGCTTGCTCGGCGCGCAATCGGTCCGCCGCGGGTGAGCCTGTCGTCCAACACCGACGGGCGATGAATGAAGAAGGTGTCGAACCACCAGTAGCTCAGTGTCTGCAGGCCGTAAGCGGCCTGCATCTGCAGGTCAGTGCGATCGCCGTCGAAGTTGAATTGCTGCTGTCCTCCGGTAACGAAGTGCATTCTGCGGTACCAGCTGGTGGGTTTGGTCCACCGGCGAAATACGTTGGCATTCATCCACAGGTAGTCGGCGCGGGTGAGAAATGCCATATCATTCGCCTCGAATCCCGGGCTTCTCAGGTTCGCGCTGACCTCCCACCGCCAGTCGCCCGATTCCTTTGAAAGGCGAGCGTAGCCCGCGAATCCGCGCATGCTGGTAAGCGACTCGTCGAACCGGTCGGAGAAGAGGCCGTTACCTCCGTGCTTGCGGTCGGGCCGCTGGAAGTAGCGCGCGCTGGAACGCTGAGCGCGGAGCAACGCGGACGAGTCGCCGGCGATCTGAGATACTGCCCAGTGTGTCCAGAGGCGGTACTTGCGGTCTGCCCACCAAATGCTGGCGTCGGCTCCGATTCCCTCGGCGTGGCGATTGAGCTGGGTGGCGAGCTGAGGGTCTGCAAGGTCGCGATAAACCGAAGTCAGCATCCCACCTACGACAACGTTGCCATCCTTCATGTCTTTCTTGACGCGACCCGCGAAGTAGTTAGTGAGCGGCTCGACTTCAGTATCGAACTGATCGGCTCCATGAATCACGCGAGCGTGCTCGCGGCTGGTCACGGCGTTCAGGATGCCCACCGACCATCCACCCGAGGTCCGTCCCGTGATCTTGGCTGCCCCGACGATAGTCGTGTTCCCTGGCACGTCAGCGTAATCGCCAGCGTCCCAGGCGTTACTGCTGCCCTGCGGCGATCGGCCAATCCGACGCGAGTAGAACAGTGAGAGGCCAGAAACATTGCTGCAGAAGAAGCAGTTCAGGCCCCCGAAGCCGAGATAGCCGCGACCCTCAACAAAGAAGGGACGTCGCTCAGGGAAATACGTTTCGAAAGCAGACAGGTTGACCACGGCGGGATCCACCTCCACCTGGCCGAAATCGGGGTTCACCGTTCCCGTGAGCGTCAGGTTCGACGTGAGCAGGTACTTGAAGTCTGCGCCAAAGCGATATGCCGACTCCCGCGAGCGGTCGAACGGGTTTTCGAGGTCGGGTGCACCGAATGTCGAAGCGCGTCCTACGACGTAAGGTAAAACCTCGGCTTTCGAGGGCGACGCGTGAATCGCGAGGGCCTCGAGGTGGCCATACCGGGCTGGACCACCAGATTCGTTCACCGGCCAAAAGGTCCACTGTGAGCGCTCATTGAGTCGGTTCACCGTGCGCACGAGCTGCATGCCCCACGCCTGAACCGAGTCGCGCGGGAAACGGAGTTGGGAGAAAGGGATCTTCAGTTCCGCGATCCAACCGAGCGAATCGACCGTCGTTGCCGCTTCCCACACAGGGTCCCATGAGGGGTCGGGCCACGATCCTCCCTGGCCGATCGCGTCGCCCTTGACTCCAGCTGGGTTGACGCTGAACTGCGTTTGGCCCAGGTGATCGTGGAACGTATCGAACGTGATAACGAGCAGGTCGCTCTCCACATCGGCGTCGCGTCGCGCCAATCGTGAGACGACGCCGGCTGATCCGAGTTCGTCATACATGCGGGCGCCCACATAAATGGCCTCGCCGTCAAACAGGAACCGCACCTCTGTGCGCTGCGTTGCCGGCTCGCCTTCGTCGGGTTGGGATTGCCGAAAGTCGCTAGCAGCCGGGGCCGAGAGCCAGGCCGGTTCGTTGAGAACGCCGTCGATGCCGACGTGGCCGGTTGCGGGTGCCGCGGTCACGTTTGGCGGAGGCGGTGTGCTCTTGGAGTCACCGTTCTGGGCATGAACGGGATTCGCAGCGGCGCTTGTTGACAGAAAGAACGCGGCGAATGCAATGATGCTGGTGGCGCGGTGCATCGTCCCCCCACATACTTGGGTGCCAATGTCAAACAACTTGCTGGGCTGTCCATTAGATATCGGGAATACGTAAATCGTTGCATTGGTGCCGGCCGCATCGCTCGACGTTTCATTCGGTTACGCCTTTGCACTGTCCCTCACCGTCCCGCACCGTTCCCGCCGTCTCTCCATCACGCGTAGTACATTTGCGTTTAGGCTCGATCGTGAACCTGAGACCTGATTGATCTTCGTGAAACGACGTGAGATGCTCGCACACAAATGCGGGGCTTGCGGGGGCTGGAGCTGGGGAATCCGGTCTTGTTGGATAGGGAAGGGAATCGGGCGAGGTAAAGAAGGCGGGCGATGGCGGGAGAGGGCGGACGAAGCCGGGCGGTTTGTAGCCGCCCAGCTGACAGCCGACACCTGACAGCCGGTAGCTGGTAGCCGACAGCCGACAGCCGACAGCCGACAGCTGATCGCCGATCAAAACTCGATATTCACACCAATTGTCGGTAGCACCCCTAGCGATTCGTTCGGCTCGCTGCGTCCCTGTCTGAAATCCCACTCATATTGTGTAACGTTTGCTCTACCGTACGTGTTCTGAATGTCGATGTAAGTCTCGAGCTGAATACTGCTGAAGCTCCAGCGCCGGTCGATGCGGAGGTCGAGGGCATGAAAGGTCGGCAGACGCGGACCCTCGTTGTAGCGCGTAAAGTCGAGGCTCCCGGTTGCTGGACCCGACGGGATGAACGGTGTGGACGGCAGGCCCGTGGCCACGCGGAACTTACCGCTCAGCTCCCAGTCTCTTCCTGGCCGCCATCCCATCACCAGGTTCCCGAGGAAGCGGCCGTCGTAGCTTCCGGCACGCTCGCTTCCGTCCAATGACGTGAACTCGGCTCGACTCACGGTGAGGCTCAGCAGGCCGTACACAGGTATTGAGCTGAGACGCTTCTGTACGAACAGTTCGGCACCGAGAGTGCGCCCTGTTCCCTCGCTCGAGAGCGGCTCCAGGCCAAACGGTATATCGGTCGTGACGCTTTCAAACCCGGTCGGCGCTAACACCGCTTGCGGCCGAAGCACTCGCGCAGGGTAGTCTCGGTAACGTTTGACGAACAGCTCCAGCTGCAGGCGTGTGTCAGGACGCAGCTCTGTTTCCAGTCCCAGGACTATTTGATCGCTCCGAATCGGCTTCAGTCGGCTCGAGTTTTGGGAGTCGCCGATGAGCCAGATGTAGGACGGAGCCTGGTAGTACTGCCCGGCGCTCAAATTGAGCCAGAGGTTTGGCGTGAGAGTTGCTCGCAGACCGAAACGCGGCGCTACCCTGAGTGCGTCATCGAGGAAGCCGTAGTAGTTGATTCGCGCACCGGCAGTGGCACGGAGCGCGTCAGTGAGCTGGAAGCTTCCCTGCAGGTAGGTGGCGTTCCTCAATGCAGTGAACGAGGTGTCCTTCGTGAGAGGAAGCGGCGTTCCCACCGGGTTCGTGCGGAACTGCCCGTCCAGTTCGATGTCGTACTCCAGCCGGCTGGCGTAACGAATTACGTTGCCGATATTGAGTTCAGTTCCTGGACTTAGCAGCAGCACCAGGTCGGTGCGCAGGCTGTTCTCACCTTCCGTCGAGAAATCGCTGAACACGGTCTGCGGCGGATCGAGTGAGTCCGTCTGAACTGTCTCAAACTGCGTGAATGTGCGGCCGAGTGTCACTGTCAGCAGGCCCGACCTGATCAGCCGTTTCCAGGTCAGACCTGTGAAGTACTGGTTCTGCTCTGGAGCCAGAATGAGGCTGTTATCGTAGCGATCATCGGGGTTGTCGTTGACGAACTCGACGCGGTCGATCGCTCCGATCCCGAGGAATGAGACCGAGTTCTCGGCATCGATCCGCGTGGTGGTCTTCAGTTGGAAATCGACGTACGACGGGATGAAACTGAAGCCGGCGTACTTGAACAGGAGATCCAGATAGCTCCGGCGCACACTCATCAGGTAGCTGGAGTGGCTTCCGATCGGACCTTCGAGGATAGCTCCGAACCCCGTAGCTGACAGGTTGAGTTCGCCGGAGATGCGCTCGCTCTCACCGTCGCGTAGAGTGATTGATGTGAGTGAAGCAGTGCGGTCACCGTACTTGGCGCTGAAACCTCCCGCTGCGAAATCCGTGCGCTCTACGAAATCGACATTGACCAGAGAGAGCGGACCGCCGGTGGAGCCTTGCGATCCGAAATGGTTGATGTTGGGCACTTCGATTCCGTCGATCAGGAAGAGGTTCTCATAGGGAGCGCCGCCGCGCACGATCAGGTCATTGCGTCCGCCGGTGGTGACTCCAACTCCAGGAAGGAGCGATACGGATCGCACCACGTCCTCTTGAACACCGGGAGCGCGTCTCGTCTCATCCGCCCCAATTGAGCGAGAAGAGGATGAGAATCCGGAGGGCTGCTCGAAGAAGGATGGCCTGACCTCAATCCCCTCCAGCTGCACCGCCAGAGGATTGAGTTGAAGGGCAACCTCGAGCGGTTTACCGCTGCCGACTACCGTATTGGCCCTCACGATGGGGCGGAACCCGATGGCGCGGACGCGGAGTTGGTAGACCCCAACCGGTACATCCGCCAATCCGAAGTGGCCTGTGGAGTCAGTCGTCGTCGTCCGCGCTATGCCCACGAGTTCGATTGCTGCACCGGCGATAGGCCGTTGAGTGATGGCCGAGGTCAGACGGCCGCCGATCTTCCCTGTCGGCGCCTGGTCCTGTCCGGCAGCCAAGCCGGGAGTGAGCATGATTCCCACGGCCAGAGCCATCTGTGCCCGGACACGGCTGCTGTGGAGCGAGCCCATGACATGTCGGATCACGCGCATGGCTGGTACTTTCGTCGGCTCCCGCTCAAAGGAAATGAATGCCTCGGCTAGTCCCGGGCGACTCTTCGCAACCCGCGAAGATGTTGACATATAAGTACATACGCAGTTGTCCATTATTTGTCAAGGACAATTCCTTGACAAATCTGTTCCGTTGGTCCAGATTCCAGCGTCAACGAGGTGATTCCATGAACGCCGTTCAGAGCCTGTTCAAAAAAGCGATTCTCTGGATCGACACTCAAGCGGTCGACGTGAGTGAAATGACGGACACTCGCAGCGTCGATTGGGCTCGGGTCATCCCGTTCATCAGCGTCCACTTGGCTTGTTTCGGCGTCCTGTGGGTGGGCTGGAGTCCGGCGGCGGTGGGACTGGCGCTGGGCCTCTACGTCGTTCGCATGTTTGCGGTTACGGGATTCTACCACCGCTACTTCTCGCATAGGACATTTGACACCTCGCGAGTAGCTCAGTTCGCGTTCGCCGTTCTGGGAGCCAGCTCGGCGCAGCGCGGCCCGCTGTGGTGGGCGTCCCATCACCGCAAGCACCACCGGTTCGCCGACACGGCCGACGATGTCCACTCTCCCAAGCAGCACGGCTTTTGGTGGGCACACATGGGCTGGATTACGGCACCGGGCAACTTCCCGACCGATCTGAAACAGGTCAAGGACCTGACCAAATATCCTGAGCTGGTGTTTCTCGATCGCTTCGACATCCTGATACCGCTGCTTCTAGCGACGGTGTTGTTCCTTGCAGGAGGCTGGCAGTTTCTCATCTGGGGCTTCTTCGTCAGCACAGTGGTGCTGTTTCATTGCACGTGCTTCATCAATTCGCTGGCGCACGTATTCGGACGTCGCCGGTACGACACCGCCGACGAAAGCCGGAACAGCTTGTTGCTGGCCCTCATCACCTTCGGCGAAGGCTGGCACAACAACCACCACAGGTTTCCGGGCTCGGTACGGCAGGGGTTCTTCTGGTGGGAGATTGACCTCACCTACTACGGGCTCTGGCTACTCGAACGCCTTCGGATCATCCGGAACCTACACCCGGTTCCGCGTCGGCTGGTTGAGGCTACCTGAGTTGCGAGTCGCGATCGTGGGGACGGGCGTTTCTGGTCTCGTGGTGGCGCACCTGCTACACCGAGAACACGAGATCACGTTGTTCGAGGCCAGCGAATACGTCGGTGGTCACGTGAACACCATCACGGTTCCGTCTGACGACGGCGACTGGGAAGTGGACACTGGCTTCATCGTCTACAATGAGCTGAACTACCCCAACTTCACTCGTCTGCTGGGCCAACTGGGAGTGAGTACTCAGGCAAGCACGATGAGCTTCAGTGTGCGCAGCGATCTAGCCGGGCTGGAATACAACGGCTCGACGATCAGACAGATGTTCGTTCAGAAGCGAAACCTGTTGCGGCCTTCGTTTTACCGCATGATCCGCGACATCCTGCGATTCAACCGCGAGGCCAGCAAAGCACTGGTCGGATACGGTGAGCTGGGGTCCTTGGGCGTGTTTCTCCGCAACGGCAAGTACTCTGAGGAGTTCGTGGACCATTACTTGGCGCCCATGGGCTCAGCAATCTGGTCGATCCCGCGCACCAAGGTTATGGAGATGCCGACTGAGTTCTTCGCGCGCTTCTTCGAGAATCACGGGATGCTCACGGTGGATGACCGTCCGGAGTGGCGCGTGATCAGTGGTGGGTCACAACGGTACGTTCAGGAATTGATCCGTCCGTTCAAGCACCGTATTCGACTCAACAGTCCGGTCCAACATGTGCGGCGGCACGATGATCGGGTCGACGTCGACGGAGAGGCCTTCGATCACGTGGTGCTCGCCTGTCACAGTGACCAAGCACTCGAAATCCTAGCAGACGCAGACATCTCGGAACGAGAAATCCTCGCCGCCTTGCCGTACCAGGAGAACGAGGTCGTTCTGCACACTGATACGTCGCTGTTGCCACGTCGGACTGCTGCTTGGGCGTCGTGGAACTACTACTTGCAGGGCGCCACGGATTCGCTGGCCACGGTCACGTACAACATGAACATGCTGCAGTCACTGGAGTCTGAGCAGACGTACTGCGTGACGGTCAACGCCGGCGAGGCCCTCGATCCGGAACAGGTGCTGTTCCGCACGCGATATCATCACCCCGTCTACACGGAGGCCGGGATCGAGGCGCAGGGGCGCCGATCGGAGATCAGTGGAGTAGGGCGCACGCATTTCTGTGGTGCGTATTGGAGTAATGGATTTCACGAGGATGGTGTCTCCAGTGCGCTTGCGGTTGGTGCGACTTTCGGGGTGTCGCTATGAAGAGCTGTATCTATCGCGGCAACGTGCGACATCGTCGGTTCCGCCCCAGGGAGCACGCGTTTCGCTATCCGCTGTTCATGATGTACCTGGACCTTGCCGAATTGCCCGGGGTCTTCGATGGCCGCGCCATGTGGTCCGCGCGGCGTCCGGCACCGGCTTGGTTTCGCCGCGCCGACTACCTCGGGAACGCAGACGTGCCGTTGGACGAAGCCGTGCGCGGGTTGGTGCAGGAGAAATCTGGAGAACGACCCACCGGACCGATCCGGTTGCTCACTCATCTACGGTACTTCGGCTGCATGATGAATCCTGTGAGTTTCTACTACTGCTTCGATGCGACAGGCAACATTGTGGAGACGATAGTCGCGGAGATCACCAACACTCCGTGGGGTGAGCGGCACGCCTACGTGTTGGGCGCTCATGAAAACCGCGGAACGGGTGACAGAAAACGATACAGGCTCAATAAGGAGTTCCACGTTTCTCCATTCATCGGCATGGACATGAACTACGATTGGCGGTTCACTGAACCGGGACGACGGCTCGTAGTCCACATGGAAAACCTGACCGATGAAGGGAAGCTGTTTGATGCCACGCTAGTCTTGCAGCGCGAGAGCATGTCGCCTCGGGCTCTGCGGTCGGCACTGCTGCGTCACCCGTTCATGACTGCCCGAGTAACGAGCGCGATCTACTGGCAGGCCCTGCGGCTCTATCTGAAACGCACTCCGTTCTACGCGCACCCGGCAAAGAGCGGGAGGTGAACTTGCTGCAGAAGTTAGGGCTGCGCGCTCTGTTCGGGCGCTTGGAAAAGCTGCGTGAAGGTCGGCTGACAGTCGAGTACCCAGACGGTAAGCGCGTATTTGGGTCCGGCAGCGAGCCCGATGTCTCCATCCGTGTACACGACAATCGGTTCTTCTCCACTGTCGCTTTGGGTGGACACCTTGGAGCCGCAGAAGCTTATGTCGACGGCTGGTGGTCGGCCGACGACCTGACGTCGCTTGTTCGACTCTTACTCCGAAACAGAGATGTGTTGGACGGTTTGGAATCCGGGTGGGCCCGTCTTGCTGCGCCGTTGCGGTTCTTGCTGCACGCTTTGAACAGAAACTCGCGCAACGGCGCGCGACGCAACATCCGAGCGCACTACGACTTGGGGAATGAGTTCTTCGCGCTGTTTCTCGACGAGACGATGACCTACTCGTGCGGCATCTTCGAGGGGTCGGACAGTTCTCTAGCCGACGCATCAGCCGCCAAATACGATCGCTTGTGCCGCAAGCTCGATCTCAATCCCGAAGATCACGTCGTGGAGATCGGCACCGGCTGGGGTGGATTCGCTGTCCATGCCGCCAGAAACTATGGCTGCCGGGTCACCACAACGACGATTTCGGCAGAGCAGCACAAGTTCGCTACAGAGCGGATTGCGGCTGCGGGACTGGAAGAGCAAGTCACCGTCCTATTGAATGACTACCGCGATCTCGAGGGCACGTTCGATAAGCTCGTGTCGATCGAGATGATCGAGGCGGTCGGGCACCAGTACTTCGAGACCTTTTTCGAGACTTGCTCACGGTTGCTCGTGCCTAACGGTCAAGCGGCCATTCAGGCCATCACAATCCAGGATCGCTACTACGAGCAAGCACGGCGTGAAGTGGACTTCATCAAGCGATACATCTTCCCTGGCAGTTGTCTGCCGGCCGTAGCGGTACTCACGGGTGCGGCGAGCAACACCGACCTGCGACTGGTGCACTTGGAGGACATCACGCCTCACTATGCCACAACGTTGGCTCGCTGGAGAGCCGACTTTATGCGGAATTGGGATCAGATTCGGGAGCAAGGCTTTTCCGATCAGTTCCGGCGGCTGTGGGAATTCTATTTCTGTTACTGCGAGGGCGGATTCCGCGAGGCAGTCCTGGGCGACCTACAGCTGGTGTTCGCCAAGCCCCGCGCCTCGGGGCAGCTGCGTCTTGACGTTCCCAAAAGGGAAGCGGTGGCCGCATGGTGATCCCCGTTTTCGGATGCTGGTTAATTCTGGCAGTCTGCCTCGCGTTGCTCTGGGCGCGGCAGCTCCGGACGCGGAACGCCACCAGCGTAGATGTTGCCTGGTCCGCTGGGCTGGCGTTCCTAGCGTTGGCCTACCCATGGTTCGCCGAAGGCGATCTGTGGCGCAGGGTGCTGGTCAGCGCTATGGGGACAGTATGGGCGTTGCGGCTCGCCTGGTATCTGCTTTCCGATCGAGTGTTGAAAGCCACAGAAGAAGATGGCCGCTACCGTGCGATCCGTGAGCACTTCGGTCGCAATGCAGATCTCTTTCTGTTCTTCTTCTACCAAGGCCAGGCGGCGGTTGCGGTCGTGTTCTCGCTTCCGATGCTAGCGGCCATGGGGGGTGGCGCGCTCGATGGCTGGGCCCTGGCAGGTGCCTTGGTTTGGCTCCTGGCGGTTGCGGGTGAGACTGCGGCAGACAGACAATTGGCTCGGTTTCGCGCCGATCCCTCGAACCGTGGTCAGGTGTGCAGTGTCGGTCTATGGCGCTACTCTCGACACCCCAACTACTTCTTCGAGTGGATGCATTGGTGGGCGTATGTCTTGATCGGCCACGGAGCACTGCTGACTTGGGTCGGACCCGCGGGCATGCTGCTGTTCTTGTTCCGTCTCACTGGTATTCCATACACCGAACAACAGGCAATCAAGAGCCGCGGTGACCGCTATCGCGAGTATCAGCAGACCACGAGCGTCTTTTTCCCTTGGTTTCCGAGGAATGCGTCATGAGCTTCGCGACCGCAATCAATCTCGCTGAGCGGGGCTTGGTCCCGACCAGTCTGATTCGATTGGGCATTCGCAAGCTGCTGCGGCAGCGCTTGGCCGACCGGACTAGCGCTATTGCGGAGGGTGAACTGATTGCCGAGCTGGTGCGCGGTCCCGTCGCTCTACAGCCCGACAAGGCAAACGAGCAGCACTATGAGATACCGCCTGAGTTCTTCCAGCTGGTGCTTGGCCCAAATCTGAAGTACAGCAGCGCATACTGGCCCGATGGTGTGGGCAGCCTCGGCGAAGCCGAAGAGAGTATGCTGGCATTGACCTGTGAACGCGCGGACCTAGCGGACGGTCAAGACGTTCTCGAGTTGGGTTGTGGTTGGGGATCACTCTCGCTCTACATGGCGCATCGATTCCCCAACAGTCGCATCGTGGCTGTGTCGAATTCGGCCTCGCAGCGGAACTTCATCGAACGACAGGCGCCTGCCAACCTCGAGGTGATAACCGCCGATATGAATGACTTCGCGCCAAAGAGACACTTCGATCGAGTTGTGAGCGTCGAGATGTTCGAGCACATGCGCAATCACAGCGAGTTGCTCAAACGCGTAGCCCGCTGGCTTCGTGCGGATGGAAGCCTGTTCGTGCACGTGTTCTGTCATTGCAATACCACCTATCCGTTTGAGACTGAGGGTCCGGGAAATTGGATGGGTCGGTATTTCTTCACGGGCGGTATCATGCCCTCGTTTGATCTCCTGCCTCGATTTGACGACGACCTCGTTGCGGAGCGGCAGTGGGCCATCAACGGGAAACACTATCAACGGACGGCGGCCGGTTGGCGAGAGAACCTCGAGCGGCACAAGGACGACGTTTTGGGTGTACTCAGCGAGATCTACGGAGGCGCCGCCGAACGGTGGTACCGACGGTGGCGCATGTTCTTCTTGGCGTGCGAGGAGTTGTTCGGCTACGGCGGGGGGGACGAGTGGCTGGTAGGGCATTACCGATTTGTGCACCGCGCAAGTGATGTGACGCGCGGCCGACACGACCATAGAGTCACCCGCGAAGACGCTTCCTGGAGAACGTCCGAGGTGGGTGGAGAACCGAGAGCCGAAACCGGTTCGTCGGTGGGCAAGTGATGGAACGGAACCTGGAGTAACGAGCTCAGAGGGGACCACTAGACAATGACTGCTATAGCCATCGATCAACAAGACTCATTCGAGGTGACAGCCTTGCCTCATCTCGATTCCCTGTACCGGTTTGCTCTGCGGCTTGCAGGCGAAGCTGACATCGCTGAGGATCTGGTGCAGGACACCATGCTCAAAGCGTACCGGGCCTGGGACCGATTTCAGACTGGCGGGAACGTCCGTGGTTGGTTGATGACCATACTCCGCAATACGTTCCTCAACCAGCGGCGTCGTGAGCGCCGCGCAGGAGTCGTCGCTGACGTAATGGAATTGGAGTCTTTTACCGTGTTCCAAAACGTCCAAGAGGTTGATCCGGAGGGCGACTTCTTCGAACAGTTGGTGGATGATGAAGTCTGGCATGCTATCGACCAGCTGCCGCAGGAATACCGCGAGACCCTGGTTCTGAGGGACGTGGAAGGTATGGCCTACGATCAGATCGCTGGCGTGCTTGGCATCAAGATCGGCACGGTCAAATCGAGGTTGTTCCGGGCGCGCCAGGCGTTACAGTCCCGCTTGTACGAATACGCGGTACAGGCCGGGTATCTGGACCCGAAAACTGATGAGTCAGACGACGATCCCCAAGATCCCGAGGTCGCGGAGGCGATAATGGAGGTCACGGGGGAGTTTCGCGTTGGTTGTGTTTGAGCGGTCGGCAGCCGGCTGCCAGCGACCAGCGGTCGGGTGTCAGCAGATCGGCTATCAGCAGCCAGCGGTCAGCTGCCAGGATGCGGCAGCTTCGCTCCACATTGCTTGCAGAAGCCTGCGTCTGAGTCGTGATCTGTCAGCGAGCACGATTTGCACGCCAGCTCCGCTCTGGCCTTTCGCGCTACGTTGCCCAGTTCGACAGTGACAATCCCCGTCGGCACGGCGATAATCGCGTAACCCATGATCATTATTAACGCCGCCAGCGCCTGCCCCACGTTCGTCTGCGGCGCAATATCACCATAGCCCACCGTGGTCAGCGTTACGATAGCCCAATAGACGCTGCGCGGGATGCTGGTGAAACCGTGTTCAGCTCCCTCTATCAAGTACATCATCGATCCGAAGATCACCACTAAGGTCAGCACCGTGGCAACGAAGACGGTGATCTTGTCGCGGCTCTGGCGCATTGCTCGCAGCAGCACTCGCGCTTCCGAGACGTGGTGCGCCAGCTTGAGCACCCGGAATGCGCGCAGCAAACGTAGTGCGCGAACCGAGAGAAGCGCCTGTCCACCCGGGAATATGAGACTCAAATAGGTGGGGAGAATCGCCAACAGGTCGACTATGCCGAAGAAGCTGCGGGCGTAGCGACTGGGCTTGGGCACGCACCACAGACGCAGCGCGTATTCGATCGTGAACAAGATTGTGAATGCCCACTCGAGCGCCCGCAGGAGTGCGCCGTGTTCGGAACGGATCGACTCGACGCTTTCCAGCATCACCACGACCACGCTTGCAATGATGACCAGAATGAGACCGACGTCGAACACCTTTCCGGCTGCGTCTTCGTGCTCGAAGATGATGTCGTAGGTGCGTTGCCGCCGCGTCGGCGGGGCGGGCGCGTCGCCTGTCATGGCTGGACTCCGTCTTGGAGGAGCTCCCAGAAGCTAACCTTGCGCCATTTGCGTCATTGCATTATTGTACAATTGTACAATAGACAGGTGCAATGCGGATCGTCTCATGAGAATTGTTGTTGACACATCGGCCCTGATATCCGTTATCGCGAATGAGTCCACCAAGGCGACCCTG
>JBDHHP010000046.1:0-25294 GCA_039589275.1 Gemmatimonadota bacterium
TCCGCGGGCGTCAGACGCTGCGGCTCGCCGGATCCGTCCAAGCGCGAACGGAACAGGTATCTCTGAGTGGGGTTCTCAGGTGCCGCGACGTAATAGAGCCAACCGCCTTGTTCGTCGACGCCTGTCACGCTGACGACGTCGAAGTCACCGGAGGTCAGAGGTCGCAGGTCATCTCCGGATCGTGTGACTCTGTAGACGCGACGCCACCCGTCGCGCTCGCTGACCCACGTAAAACCTGCTCCATCTTCGAGCCAGTGTAGGTCGTCCACGACATCTAGCCATACGTCATCTCGCTCCACGAGCACCTCACGTATGGCGCCGGTCTCAACATTGCCCATGAGCACGCGGTTGGTGTTCTGCAGCCGGTTCACATGTTGGATCAGTACCTCGTTTGAGTTCGCAGCCCACTCCATGCGCGGTATGTAGCTGTCAGCCGGGTCACCAAACACGTCTAACCAGACCGTCTCCCCTCCCTCAGCGCTCACCACCCCGACTCGCACGGCCGAATTCAACTCGCCAGCTTTAGGGTAGGGAAACGTCGTGATCTTCGGATAGAGGGAGTCGGTGTTGTTGATCATCTTGAACCAGCTCACGCCCTCTGTGTCGAACTGCCAATAGGCTATGCTCGATCCGTCCGGACTCCAGGCAAAGCAATCGCGCAGGGAGAACTCTTCCTCATAGACCCAATCGGAGGTGCCGTTTACGATTGCTTCCGAGCCGTCATGTGTCAGCGGCGTGATGTCTCCAGAGTCCAGGTGCTCGACGTAGATGTTGTTCTCCTGGACATAGGCGACTCGCTGGCCGTCCGGTGCGAACTTGGCGAACATCAAGCTCGCCTCGGCAGCGTACCCGCCGAGCTTCTTGAGCGTCCATGCTCGCAGGTCCAGCACCCAGTAGTCTCCCCGTGTGTTGCTGCGCCAAACGCGTCGACTGTTGGTGAAGACGAGAAGCTTGCTGCCGTCGTCAGACCAACCGTAGTCCTCGATGTCGAGTGGCGACCGCATACCGGATGGTACCAGCCGGCTTGCCGGCACGAGCACCATACGGCGGCCCGATGCCGCATCGTACTCGACGATGTCCCTGCCACTGCCCGACCGGGATGGCTCGAGCGTAGTATACGCAGCACCGGTCGCGAGCCAGCGGATGTGTTCCAAACGCTCCGGCACGAACTCGGCGGAGTCGAATATGCGGTCCAGCGTGAGTTGGGAAGGATCTCCCAACTGGGCGATACCCGTCGCGGGCACGACAAGCAGCAGAATGCCGCTCAGCAAGCGAATCGACTTCACGTAGTTCTCCTGCGTTGGTGCGAATGGCTAGTAGGGCAGGCCTTTAGAAACACCGTTTTGCCCAAATTGAAGTTACATCGAGCCGCTATGGTCGACGATCTCCCTGGCCATCGAGAACACGTCGTATAACATGTCGCGTGTGAGCTTACCTGTGTTCGTGTTCTGTCTGCTCGGGTGGTACGACGACACCAAGGTCATCCCATCTGGCAGTGCGGATTGAGCGCCGTGCGCGAAACCCGGGCGGTCTCTTGGTGCGAGCGCGTCCCACCATCCGGCTGCTTTCAGCCACCACTGATGGGCAAGCTGCCCCAGTGTGACGGTGACGGCCACGCGACCCAGCAGTGTCAACTCGGCAGTGAGGAACTGCTGGCAGTTGGCGAACTCCGCGCTGGTCGGCTTGTTACCGGGTGGGGCGCAACGCGCCGCCGCGGTGACGTAACAGTCGGTCAATCTCAACCCGTCGCCTAACGCAACTGAGACCGGAGCGGATGCGAACCCGAACCGGTGCAAGGCTTCGTACAGCCAGTCGCCGCTCGAATCCCCGGTGAACATGCGGCCCGTACGATTGGCGCCGTGAGCGGCGGGAGCGAGTCCTACCACCAGCAACCTGGCTGCGGGATCGCCGAAGCCGGGCACGGGCTTGCCCCAGTAATCCCATTCCGTGAATTGACGCTTCTTTGTCCGCGCAATGCGCTCGCGGTGATCGACTAGGCGGGGACACCGGCGACACTCAACGATTGCCCGGGCCACCTCGCCGAGCGAGTGTGGCGGAAGGGCTGAATCACGCAGCGGCACTTCAGCTCTCGTACCACCGATCCGCCACCAGCGAATTGATGATCTGCTGGCCACGGTGACCGTATATCGGGTTCTCCTCCAGCGAGAGTGCGTTTGCCATGTCCAACGCCACCTTGCCCGGTGGCTCTCCCGTCGAGCTGGAAGTCTCGAGCACCTTGAGTGTCATCCGGAAGATCGAGAACTCCCAGTACCGCGTCAGATGCCGCTCGATCATGGGGTCGTTTGTGACATACCCGGCGCTTTCGTCCGCGCAGGTCACGATCCCCATCCGGTTTGTGAGGAAGTCCGGCACGTAGGCGACGCCCTTCTCCTGCAGTAGCTTGTCGTCCCGATCTCCGTCCTCGAGTTGGTTGTTGGCGGCACCGCAGACAATGTGAGCCTTGATGGTCGGGATGCTGCGCGGATTCAGGCTTGCCCCCGTGGCGCAAGGTGACACGATGTCGCACTCGGCGCCGAGAATGGACAGGTCGTCCCGCTCGACGAGATGCGCTTCGAGGTTTTGGCCGGCGAACGCGTCCTTAACCTGCTCGACCAACTGGGAGTCGATGTCGCTCCCGATCACCTTTGCCACGCCCTTGTCGAACAGGTACCCGATGAGCGGTTCCCCGACGTGGCCCATGCCCTGTACCGCCACGGTCTTTCCTGAAAGGTCGCCCTCTCCCAGGAAGTGCAGCGCCGCTTCCATGCCGGCGATCACGCCTCTGGCAGTCGGAACTGAGGGGTTGCCGCTTCCGCCGAGTGCCGGGGGAATGCAGGTAGTGAAGCGCGTCCTCGAGAAGATCTGTGCCATGTCATCGACGCAGGTTCCGACGTCTTCCGCGGTGACGTAGCAGCCCTTGAGCAGCGTCATCAACTCCCCGTACTCCTGGTACAACGACGCACGCGCCTCGGGGTCGTCCCTGTCCACGTCGGGGTTCTGCGCCATGACGCCCTTGCCGCCGCCCCACCAGAGGCCCGCGAGTGCGTTCTTCATGGTCATGCCCACGGCCAGGCGGAGTCCGTCACGCAGGTAGTCCTCGACAGTGTCGTACTGCCAATAGCGCACGCCGCCGGCCGCAGCGCCTCGTCTGGTGCGGTGCACGAACGCTCCCTGAAGCGTGTCGTATCGGCGGCTCACCTGGAAGAACGCTCCCTCGTGTTCCAAGAAATCGCGACGATCGGCCACGACGAAGTCCGCGAGCGGCTGAAGCTCGGGATGCGAAGCCGTCATGGTACCTGACGCGGCGTCGTACACCAAGTGGAATCGGGATATGCCGTGGTGTTTGAGAAAGCGGACGAGTTCTTGGGGGGTGATGCGGTGCAGTTCCTGAGACATGGTTCACTCACGCTGTGCGGGTTGTGGCGTGCGTGGAGGCGCTGGGTCACGCAGTCCAGCGACGGACTGCCTCCAAACGTACTCACAACGCGGGTTCAGTGTATGAACCCGCCTTCCTCCTCCGGAGTGTGTCCCTTGGTTGCCGCAGCTGTCCCGCGGCGGGGCGTTGGTTTCCGACATTGCTCTTACCGGCTCCCGAATCAAACCGTACTTTCGCTTCTCTCAACACTAACTCGACACCCTCTGGGAGACGGCATGCGTACCCTCTTGATGCTCCTGTTCTTCATTGCCGTAACCTCGTGCGCGCCGGCTCCGAGCGACGAATGGGTCCCGCTCTTCAATGGTCGGGATCTGACGGGTTGGACCGTGAAGATCGCGGGGAGCGATGTTGGGCAGGATCCCTGGGGTACGTTCCGCGTTCAAGACGGTCTGTTGACCGTCGGATACGAGAACTACGAGGACTTCCAGGGCCGCTTTGGAAATCTGTTCTATCGAGAACCGTTTTCGCACTACCAGCTACGCGTGGAGTATCGCTTCGTGGGCACGCAGATCCCCGGTGCTCCTGATTGGGCGTTCAAGAACAGCGGCGTGATGTTTCACTCGCAAGCTCCGCAGTCGATGCTGAGAGATCAGGACTTCCCGATCTCGCTGGAGGCTCAACTGCTCGGTGGCAACGGTGTCGACGAACGGCCCACGGCCAACCTCTGCACTCCCGGTACACATGTCGAGATGGAGGGGGTGTTGGTGGAAGACCACTGTATCAACTCCAAGTCATCCACTTATCACGCCGAGGAGTGGGTAACGCTTGATCTCCTGGTATTAGGCGATTCGCTGATCGCGCACATCATCGACGGTGACACGGTGCTCGCGTATTCTCGACCGGTGATCGGAGGAGGTGTGGTGAACGGCTTCGACGAGGCGGTCAAACAGGACGGCCGGCGACTGACCGAAGGCTACATCGCGCTCCAGAGCGAGAGCCACCCCATTCAGTTTCGCCAGGTGCTCTTGAAGAGCATCGTGCCACCTTCCCGTTGAACGGTCGGCCTCCGGCGCCGTCCGGATAGAAGATGCCGTATCGGTTTATCACTCGAAGGTCCGAATCGGCTAGGAACGGAAAGCCAGGGGTCGCCTGCATCCCCGTCAATCCGCCCTTTCCGCGTGAGTATGCGGCCCCAGATGCCGCCGTCACTGTTCGGTTGGTGATTGACGGGTGTAGCGTACGCGAATTGCGATTCAGTGCTCTAGTCTAGTCTGAACGGCCTCCCGCAGCTTCGCCACGAGCCGCTGCAGTTCGTCCAACTGTTGGTGAGTTGCGAAGCCCACGGACTCGTAAGCGGCTTTGTGGCGCAGGTTGCGTATTGCGTCGAGAAACTCGGCCCCATCGGCCCACTCACTTCCAAGTGTGAGTGGCAGTGACATGATTGTGCGGTAATGCTGTGACTCGCCACGAGCCGGGCGATACCCTGCGGCTCTCAGGGCGACGTCCGTGAGCTTGAGCGCCGCGTTATACAACATCCGGAACCTCGCGTCGAGAGAGATCTCGGTGACGGCAGCGTCCGACAACTCTCGCTCGACAATGGATAACAGGTTGGTGATCTCCTGCTCTGATGTGCTATGCGACTGCAGCCACCCGTTCTCTGCCCAGTTAGCCAGCGTCATCCAACTCACCCACCAAGATCACGATCTCTCCACTCAACACTGTGGAGATGAAATGCTCTTTCTTGTCTCGCCTCTGTCTGAATTCGCGAGTGTCCATAACCACCGGATTGATCTCTCTTCCAGCTGCATCTTGGATCGGTCGGGTGACTCTGAGCACGCGCTTGAGCGATATGGACCCGACCACTAGCAGGTCAACGTCGCTTGCCGGTCCTTCCAGCCCAGTTGCGACGGAGCCGAAAAGCAGTGCCAGCCGTATTCCTTTCTCCCTGGAAAGGGATTCGGTGAGTGCCGGCACGACGCCTAAGGTCTTCTCGACAATATTGCGGACTTCTTCGAAGAGTTGGTACCCATTGTTTGCGCGTAGGTACCGTCTATTGCTGCTGCGCCGCTCGAGCAGGAATCCAGCCGCGACCAGCCGATCAACTTCCTTGTTCACCGACCGCGGTGAAAACCCGGTCACACGGACGAGTTCGCGCAGGTGCACTTCCGTCTCGGGTCGCAAGAAGAGGTGGCCAAGCACGGCCGCTCGGGTTTTGGATCCCAACAGGGCATTCAGAGCGGTGGACATAACGTATACTAATAGTATACGATTGTATGTCAATGGTATACATGGAGTGGACCGTGGAAGTGCTTGGACGGCCGGCGACTGACCGAAGGCTACATCGCGCTCCAGAGCGAGAGCCACCCCATTCAGTTTCGACAGGTGCTGTTGAGGAGGATCGCCCCACCTTCCCGCTGAATGGTCGGCCCCCGGCGCCGTCCGGGCGTTGAGGTCGCGTTCAAGTACGTTTGTAAACGGCTTCGAAAAGGACCTTCCACTCCGTTCCATCAGGGGACATTTCCATCTTCCCTTTCATGGTCCCAGGGGTAGAGACGTCGTACGTCATGCGCGCGTGCATTCCAGGGCCACCGTGGGCGAGGGTGAGAACATCACGCTCGAAACCTCCGGCGAAAACCTCGGGAGGTGAACCCATACAGTCGAACCAGTGAAGAGAGTAGCGGTCCTCATTCGGGTCATACGTGTATACTCCGTGTCCGGTGAACGTGATCGCGCCGTCACGCTCCTGTTCGTAGTCGGAAAGGAGGGCGAATCCACCGAGGCTCAGCTTGTGTTTGTTTCTTCCGAGGGCGACCCCGCCCTTCGGGTCCCACTGGGAGGGGTGCATGGTCTCCTCTCCCTCCCAGGATCCAGACAGTTTCTCTAGGAGCAGGTGGCCGGCTGATGGCTTAGGCATGTCCATGGGTTACTCCTTCGGTGCATAGAATCTCATGGCCTTCAGGTGGGCCTAACTCAGATTAGACTGACCAGCATATCGCGGTATCCTACGCCTCCGCCACTGCATATCAACGGTCTCCGCTCGGGCCTACGGTTCGAGTCACTAGAGGTTAAGAGGATAGACTGTGTGTGCTGCTGGCATTCGAGTGTTATGCTGCGTGCGGTCCTGGGCGGCGGGGCTTGGTAGGCCGAGTCCGGGACGGTTGAGAACGTGCGGGTGGATCATCGTGGTGCGCACGTCCAGGTGAGCAATTAGTTGCCGTTCTCGGGCACAAGAGCACAACGGGTGACGGTTGTGGGTATTGCTGACGGCACGTACTCGGTGGAGGTTGAGCACTCTCAAATGCCGCCATGATGACGGGCCGCCGCGCCTTGAACGAGACGCCGCCGCTAGGGCATGTGCCAAGAACGCCCCGCTGGTCGCTGTGGAGGCCTGCATTAACGACGGCCCTGATACCGCTGAGCTGTTCGCGCGATACCTGGCTGCCAGCAATGCCCATGATCTCGAGACCCTCGACTCGATGACGGCCGACGATATCGTGTGGCGCATAGGTACCTATACTCTGGCCGGCAAAGAAGAGGCCCTTCCACCTCATGCACTCGATGCCGGCATGAACACCTCGCTCGAGGCCCGAGACATCGTGATTCGAGGAGACACGGTAGAGTGCGTAATACTTGAGCGGAACGACGGCACCAGAGCGTTCGAGGTGGACAGTGCTGTCCACTACGCCAGATACGTTTTCAGAGACGGTCTGATGTATCGCAAAGAACCACGGAAGGAGCAGCCGGCTAGCGCCAGTTTCGAGACAAACAAGGCGAGGCTTCGGGGTTGGTTAGCTCAAGCCCATCCGATTGATCTGGCTAGGCTTGATTCCCTGATGGCGATTACCGTCTTCAGTTATGAGGTAGGGGAGCTGCGTTCTCGTTTGTTGAGGCAGTGGGTTGAGGCGGGGAGGCCGTAGACTACAGCTATCTTGCGTTAAATCAGCTGGCCGCAGCACCTGGATTGCCACACGTCGCTCGTGCTTCATGTCCCGCACCAGCCAGACCTGCCCGCAGCACCAGGATCGAGCGTGCCAGGTGCACTCCATGGCGCATTGAGCTCCACGCCAGCGTATCCCGCAGCGCGCGGCGCGGTAGGGCGGTATGGCGGTAAGGCGGTAGCTGGCAGCCGGCCGCCGGCCGCCGTCAAGTGACGATCGGGTGACGCCGCCGATGTAGATATTGCCTGACAGCAAACGCCCGTGGCCTTTCGTGGCCCCGCCGCCGCAGTAGACGCCGTTGCTGGACGCCGTATCAGACGCCGTGGTAGGACGCCGCAGTAGACGCCACAGTAAGACGCCCGCCCGACGACGAGAGGAGGAACGTCTCCCGTGTTGAGTTGCTGGAAAGCTGCTGTTGTTTCGCTCGTGGCTGCCTCGACGGCGTCGGCGCAGGCAGACCGGGCTGCGGAGGCACTGCATCGGTTCGAGCTCGACAACGGACTGGAGCTGATCGTGGTCGAAAACCACGCGGCTCCGCTCGCGACCGTGCTCCTGGCGATACGGGGTGGTGCCGCCGTGCAGGTGAAGGGCGAAGAAGGACTGGCGCACCTCTTCGAGCACGTCGTCTTCCGTTCCTACGGCAACGAACCGGCGGCGTTCCATATTGACGCCGCCAAGCTCAACGCAATCTCCAACGGCGCGACGGACCATGAGTTGGTCTACTATTTCCTCACGCTTCCGTCAGAGAACACCGAAAAAGGAATCCGCCTTCTCGGCCGCCTCATCACGCGCGCTGAGTTCCGTCGACGTGACCTCAAGGACGAAGTGAACATCGTGCTCGACGAACTCGAGCGAGGGCAATCTGATCCTGAGCAAGCGCTGATGCGCCAGGTGTCCCGCCATCTCTGGGGTGAGGCATGGCACCGTAGAGATCTCGGTGGAGACAGCGTGTCGCTGATGGCGATCACCGAGGATCGTCTGACCGAAGACTACGCTCGGTTCTATGTGCCGAACAACGCCGCCCTCATTGTGACCGGGGATGTCTCGCCGAGCAGCGTGTTCGAGGATACGGAGCGGCACTTTGGTGAGTGGAAGCGAGGTCCTGATCCCTTCGACGGTGCGCAGTTCGCGCCAATTCTGCCGCTCTCGCGTTCGCGAGCAGCCCTCGTTTCCCACGACCCCCTCTATGACGTCACCATTCGCCTCGCGATGCAAGGTCCGAGCCTCCGAGATGACCGAGCTGCCACCTACGCAGCTGACGTGTTGCTTCAGATTCTCAACGAGCCGAGCTCAGTGTTTCAAGAACGACTCGTGGGGAGCGGTCTGTTCCAGGCGCTCGGTAGCTCCTACCTCACGCTGAGCGAAGTGGGGCCGATCACCATCGCGGGGAAAACGACGGCGTTCGCCGCTCACGACGCGCTGCTCGCTCTCATCGCTCAGATTGACAGTCTCAACCTCCTCGTTGGTGTCACCGACGAGGACCTCGCAATTGCCAAGAAGCGGCGAGAGGTCGATGCAGTCCTGGCGCTAGAGTCCACGGGCACCTTGGCACCGAGCGTTGCCTCTTGGTGGGCCGGAGCCGGTATGGACTACTATCTGAGCTATAGAGAGCGGTTGAACGCGCAGACACTCGAGGATCTGCGGCAGTTCGCGCGGCGGTACCTGGTGAACCAGCCCAGGGTCATAGGTATGCTGGGGCCGACTGCGACGATGGCGCGGATCGAAGACTGGCTGCGGGGCTCATCGGGCAAGCCGTGAGGAGCACGTAGTTGCGCATATTGATATCGGTTGTCGTATTCCTTGCGTCGTTCGGTGTCGGCGTCGAGCCTGGACCTGCCGTGCCGCTCCAGGCGGCTGGTACGGAGACGGCCCTCTACGAGATATCCGGCCTCAAGGTGATCCATCGGATCAACGACGCAAGCGACGTCGTGGCCGTGCAACTGTATCTCCTCGGTGGAACACGCCAGTTGACCGAGGAGAATACTGGGATCGAGCTCCTGCTGCTACGTACGGCGGAACTGGAGAGCGGGCGCGCGATGGCGCGCACCGGGAGTCGCTCAGTTCTCGCGGCAACAGCCGACTGGACGGTCACCGGATTCACGGGTCTCCGGGATGACCTCGACGTGTCGTGGTCGGTTTTCGCCCGTCGGTTAGAGCGGCCCGGGTTTTCCAGCGCCTCGCTGGAACGCGCGCGTGGAGAGCTCGTGACCGGGTCACGGCGACGTTATACGCAGCCGGATCTCAGGGTTGAGGCGATCGCTCGGCGCGTGGCATTTCAGGGACATCCGTACTCGCTAGATCATCGGGGAATGGTACGATCCCTAACGTCGCTATCGCCTGCCGACCTCGAGCGCTACTGGGAGGAGCAGTTCGTAACCTCGCGAATGTTACTGGTGGTCGTCGGAGACATTACGCGAGCTAACGTCGATTCGCTGGTCAGACCAACAGTTGCCCAGATGCCAACCGGGCAGTATGAATGGACGCTCCCGCCACCGGTGCAGCGCCGAGACTCGAGTTGGTGGGCGATCGACCACAAAGAGCTCCCCACCAACTACATCGTCGGCTACTTTGGGGGCCCGAGCCCGACAGATGGCGACTACTTTGCATTCCGGGCGGCCGTCGCGTTGCTCTCGGCCGGGATTGATGTGCAGGTACGCGAACAGCAGTCGCTTTCATACCGTGCCTACGCCCCCTTCCTTGATCGCGCGGCCCCGGTCGGGGGCGTGTATACAAGCTCATCGAGCCCCGCCAAAACGTTTCGGCTCATCCGCCATGTGATGGAGAACATTCAGGCCTACGAGCCTCCCCTTCTGAGTCCATGGTGGAATCGATTCCTGGATCAGTTCACGCTAGAGCATCTGATGCAACAGATGACAAGCGAGGGACAAGCCGAGGCCCTCGCGCGTGCCCACTTGTACTTCGACGATCTGAAGATGGCGGATGGGTTCGTGCGCCGTCTCAAGCGGGTCCGTCTGGCGTCTGCGTGTCGCACCGCACGTCGATACATGATCGACATTCAGTTTGCTTATCTCGGTGACACGGTGTTGATGCGTGGTGCATGGTGAGGCGGACGGTAGTACGGTCTCGTGACGCGTAGGCAGGACGCCCAGGGTGCCGCTGGGTCTGCAGCCCTTGAGACCTTCGCTCTGATATCACAAATCTGTAGTGTGCGAATAGTGTGCGAACTCTTTCAGTGGGTACCTGTTTTTGCATTCCGACAATTCATCTGAAGGGCCGATCCAGACTCTCGATCCAACCCGTACCACTCGTCGCCAGGGGGAGTGTAAGACTCCGGATCGACCAGACCGGTGTGGGATGAGGGGAAGAGGGAAAACGGCAAGAAGAACCGCGATAAGGCGGCCAGGTGGGGTGGCCTGGCCCGATGATAAGTGGGAGGACGTGCTTAACGACCAACCACCTAGCACGCCGAGTTCACGGTTGCGCCTGTTTGAGAGCGTTGATCCTATCCACTGCCCAGTCGCGCATGTCATGGGTGGTGACAACACGCGCCACGAAGTCGACATAACAGGTGATCGCGGACTCGCTATTGCCTAGGGCCTCGTGTGCCAAACCCAGTGTCAGGTAGGGTTGGGCGTAGTACGGCTCCAACTCAATCGCACGCTCGAGTTGTGCCGCAGCTTCGCTGTGTTGCGCCGCCCGAAATAGGGCCTCCCCGAGCATGACTCGGGGCCATGTCAGGTTTGGCTCGGCATCGACGGCGAACCGGAATTCGCTCAACGCCATGAGGCTATCCCCGGCGGCCAACGCAAGCGATCCCAGGTGGAGGTGTGCCGCCCAGAATGCCATATCCTCCACCAAGGCCCTTGAGTATGCTTCCTGCGCCGCGCCCGGCTTGCCGGCCGCTTCGAGCACCATGCCGATGCTGTACTCAAGCATCGCTTTCGACTCGTACAGGATCACCAGTTCGTCCTTGTCACGCTGCCGTGCCTGGTCCAGTGCTTCCGATAGCGCGGCCTGAGCGGAGTCGAGCTGTCGCAGGAGGTAGAAGATCTGGCCCCGTTGCAGGTTTACGCTGGCTCTGTCCTTGGCGCGGTTGAGGGAGCTGGCATAGTGCTCAAGGGCAGCGGCGAACTGACCGTTGCTGTATGCTCGCCAAGCTCTCCACTCCATACCGCTGGCAGTCCACAGATAACGATCAATCCAGTGCTCTACCTCCCCGCGAAGCTCCTCCACTCTCGCAGTGCGATAGCTTTCCCGCAGTGACTGCATTGCCGTTTCTGTCAAGTATGTGCGCGCCAACAACCAGTCCAAACGGCGGTGCAGAAACGGATCGAGCTGCCGGGCTCGATACTCAAGCGAGTCGATACGCATTATCTCGCGAGAACGAAGCACTGATTCCCTGCGCTCCATGTAGTAAACGAGACGGCGGGGATCCTTCAAGAGGAGCGCCACACGACGGGCGTAGAGCGGCCCCGCCCAACCGGGGACTATCCGCGATGCCCAGTAGAATGCGTCCGCGGCCATGTCAGGATCTATCCGGATCCTGTCGAGACCAAGCTGGTAGTAGGCCATGGCGTTGTTGGTGTCAGCATCAGCCGGCAACCGTGGTCGATCCGGTACCCGTTCGTCTCGCTCCTGAGCGGCGAGTGGGGCTACTGCGACCCAGAGCGTGGCTAAGAATGGACGGCAGTACATAATGGCTCCTTTTCGGAGTACGGCGCTGATTCTCCTGGCCCTGGGTCGTCCCCCAGAAGACTGTCCAGGCATTATGGAAGGCCCGTTTGGGCGGATCTACGAGCCTCCAAGCAGCTTCCGGGCGCTCTCCAGCTGAGCGACGGCCATTGCGACTCTGTGGTCGTGCAGGGCAGCCACCGTGTAGTAACCCTGTGGTCCCCACTGTCCCCACGCCACCTGTAGCATCAGTAGTTCCTCAAGCAGCTCTCTGCCGCCTCTAGGCACGGCCACTCCCGACTCCGACGCAAAAGCAAGGAAATTGTCAACGACCGAGGGCGGTAGGGACGTGCTGGAGAAGTCCTGCGGCGACGCTCCTGCAAGTGTCGTATCGGACAGGTAGCTACCAAGCCACTGTAATGGGAGCTGAAGTTCCTGAATTTGAGTGAACCATCCGGGCGGAGCACCCTCCGGCGGCTCGAACAGCACATCAGGGTGTATGCCGCCGCCGCCGTAGACGGTGCGACCTGCCGACGTCAGGCATGAAGGGAGACCTGTGGTGTCGCTCACCGTACCCACGGCGCCGAAGTAGTCGTGGGTGCAAAGGTCCTGATAGCGTCGCTGAACGATCCTACCGCACGGTGTCCTCACGCGACCTACGACCAAGACGATGACGGATCCGTCGGTCATGGGGAACGCACGCATGATCGCTGATTTGCCGAAGGTCGGTCGGCCCACAATGAGAGCGCGATCGTGGTCCTGCAACGCGCCAGCAACCAGTTCTGCGGCACTGGCGGTTCCTCGATTCACCATCACGACCATGGGGAGCTGGGTCTCTCGGCTGCTGGGGGATCCCTGTGCCCAGACTGTGTCAGCCACGTCCGACTTCCGGCCTTCCGTCGTGTACACAATGAGGCCCTGGGGTAGGAACTCTCCAGCGATCTCCCCTGCCTCCTCGACCAACCCGCCGCCATTGTTTCTCAAATCAAGGACGAGTTGCCGCATACCGAGCTTTTCAAGATCTCGCAGGCTGTCCCGCAGGTCATCCACTACGTCTTCGTTGCCGAAGTGCATGAGACGCAGGTACCCAGTCTGCTCATCGAGCATGAGGGAGGCCCCAACGGCGGACATGTCCTCAATCCTCTCCCGCTTCACCCCCCGTTCCAGCGTCACCAGCGACCCATCCCAGCGCCTGCGCCGGAGTGTCAACGTGACCCATGAGTTCTTCTTACCCGACGAAACGAGGCCCAACTCCTGGGTGCTCTCTGCCGAGACCTGCTCCCCATCAATCGCAACCAGCTCGTCACCCGGCAGGATGTCCAACTCGGCCACCGCAGCTCCCGGGTGCACACTCACGACCACAGGCGCGTCGGCCCGAAACGTGAACTCGATGGGTAACGGGTACAACTCGTCTTTTTCTCGCGCCTCCTGCAGCTCCGCAGACAGCCGGTAGTACGGTAAGACAAAGGAATGCGGATCGGCCGCCCGAACCATTCCTTCAATTGCCCCCATAAAGAGAACGTGAGTGTCGATGCTGTCGGGATGGTTCACGCGTATCTGATTCAGCACCTGGCTGAACATCTGAAGATCTTCGAAGACCGTCCGAGCGCGAATCAATGTGTCCTGCCCTGCCAACTGACATGCGGTGACGAAGGCCAGTACCGCTCCCGTACTGCAGATTCGCGACGCGCCTCGGAGTGATGTGAGCGTCCGCATTCGACCTCCAGGATCGGGCCAGTGCACCACTGGCGGTCTAGCGGTCTCGTCGTCGGGCGGGCGTCCTACTGTGGCGTCTAATACGGCGTCCTACTGCGGCGTCCAGCAACGGCGTCTACTGCGGCGGCGGGGCCACGAAGGCCACCGGCGTTAACTGTCAGTTCATGAGGGCGACAGGGTAGCTTGCAACGCGGTACACTTGTCCGCAAGCCAAAGCCCCGAGCGCCGCGAGGCGCCGGAGGGGGCTTGTCAATGCGCAGCCTGATTGGACCAACCCAGCACCGTAGCGCACGGGTCGTGTCTGCACCACAAGTTGCGGCAGGGGTCGCGCTGACGTGAAGTAAGAGACCGCAATCGCGGCGCTCGGGGCTTTGCTTTGCAGCACAGCACCTTCGCTGCCCCTACGCTCAGCATAGGGTGCCGGCAGCCGTCCGCCGGCAGCCGTGCCGGAGGAACCCATGCGTCACACAGTCATGTGCCTCATCACCGGTTTCCTGCTGGCTCCTTGCGCCGTTCTGTCAGGACAAGAACCACCACCCGTCCAACCCGGTGACCGGGTGCGGGTCACTGCGCTCGGCTGCGGCCTCCGCAGGTTCGAGACAACGGTTGAGGCATTGCGGGGTGACGCGCTGGTGTTGCCTGGGGACCCCAGCCGGAGCAGTAATCCCATCAACAACTGCCCGTTCGCTTCCGTGACGCGGCTTGAAGTGCCCCGGGGACGGAAGTCCCATGTTTTGCCGGGGTTGGGTTTGGGGTATCTCGTGGGTGCCGTAGTTGGGGCTGCTGTAAGTGATTGTGAGCCCTCTTCTTCTACACAAGGTATTTGCGAAGCGGTCCCCATCGCACTCGGAGCTAGTGCCGGGCTCGTCATTGGCGCCATCTTCGGCGCACTCATCAAGACCGACCGTTGGGAGGAAGTCCCGCTCGACAAGTTGCGAGTGAGCCTCGTACCGCAACGCGACGGATGGTTTGCGCTGGGCGTGTCTGTCAGATTCTAGGTGACAGTGGGCCGCTCAGCCTCCGAGCGTCACGCGGCGCTCGGGGCTTTCCCTTGCAGCACAGCACCATGCCGGTGCATCCCGCAGCGAGCGTCGGTGAGCGGTTGCAGGTGTTGGGATATCTCCCTGATGCGCGAACCGCAGCGCGCGGAGGGATCGCACCGGCATGTGCCCTCGTGACAACACCCCACGCATGCCGTGTAGCGGTCGCCACGACGCGCCTGTATGTTGGCAGCTGTTGCAGTCCGGTCGTTTCACTCGCCGGTTGTCACGGGCCATTCTCCGTACGAGTTCACGTCGAAGGGAGGTCGTCGAGCCATGAGGTGTAGCCGTCAAGTGCTGTATGGATTCTCTTTTCTTCTGTTGACGTCGGTTCTTGCTACTTGCTCACCATCGGAGCAGGAGCAAGTCGCCGAACCGCAGACCGGCACCATCGAGGCAGGACAATTCAACCTCGCCTATCGCGTTGAGGGTACGGGCACGCCGGCCATAGTGATCGGCAGCTCGCTTTACTATCCCCGCGCCTTCTCTCAAAACCTGCGTTCCCACCTCCGCATGGTGTTCATGGATTCCCGGGGCTTCGCCCCATCTCCTGGGCCAGTAGACAACTCCGCCTTCGCGCTCGACACACTCTTGGATGATGTGGAGCGGCTACGGCAAGAGTTGGACTTGGGACCCGTGGCAGTGATTGGCCACTCCGGCCATGCCTTCATGGCGCTCGAGTATGGTAAGAAGTACCCGCAGAGCGTTTCCCACGTAATAATGATCGGCATTGCGCCGGACCTCGGGCCCGAGAACATGCAGGCGATGCAGCAGTACTGGGAGGATTTTGCGCCCGCGGAACGCAAGGCAGTGTGGGACGAACGTGTGGCCTCTCTACCTGACGACGAGCTGGCACAGCTGCCTCCGAGTGAGGCGTTCATCAAGGGTTATATCCGCAACGCCCCGAAAATCTGGTATGACCCGAACTTCGACTGTACGCCATTGTTCGAAGGCGTTTCGGTGAACATGGACATGATCGGTCACGTGTGGGGAGAGATCTTTGCGGAGATCGATATCACCGAGGGCCTGGACACTTTCGACCGGCCCGTGTTCCTCGCACTCGGACGCTACGATTTCCTGGTCGCACCGCCATCCGTTTGGGATCCCATTCGCCCGATGTTCCGGGACCTCACCATGCGCGTGTTCGAGAAGAGCGGCCACACTCCGCAGTACGAAGAGGCCGAACTGTTCGACTCTGAGCTGCTAGCCTGGATGACCAGGTAGAGTCCGGGTCCCAACTCCTGGCAGGTATACTGAACCCCGGGCTGCCACCCGGGGTTAACCCGTTACGAGCCTCTCCCTCAATTCAATACCGGTCTACCCGCAACCAGCTTCGCATACCACTCCAGCTTCACACACGCCGGCACCAACGCCAGCGCCAGATTGGTCAGCTTCTCCATCTCTTCCGCGGGAACCTCCGATTCGGGATCCAGGTGCTTGAAGTGCTCCCGTACGTCGAGCACCGATACTGGAATAGGAATCAGGAGAAAGCGGGCCGCGGGCGCACCGGTAGGTCCTCGGGTTAGGTCGGGCGCAAGGTGGTCGTTGGGGCTCAACAGATTGTCAACAGCTGGACTGCAGGGTCAACAGCCGCTTTGGATCGGGCTGACGGCGGCCGGTCGCGAACTGTGAAGATCATGAAGATCGTGAAGACGGCACCCCCACCTTCCACCACTCCGCTCTGCTATCTTATTGATTTATAAAGCTTTAGACTGATTCCTCGTGCTTGTCACCCGTTCCCAGTGCCTCCCCGATCGTCAGTACCCGAGTCCAAATCGTCTATTCCCGACCTCGGATCGTCGATTCCAAGCTGGAATCATCGATTTCCGGCCTCAAATCGGCCATTCCCGACCTCGAATCATCGATTCCCGATCCCGAATCGTCGATTCCCGACTTCAAATCGTCGATTCCCGACTTCAAATCGCCCGTTCGCGATCTCGAATCGTCGGTTTGCGGTCCCAAGTCGACGATATCCGCTTCCAAGAACGGGCCCCTGGCTCCCGCGAAACCTCACAAGGGTCTGCCAAGTCAGCTAACCGCAGCGTGTTGAAGTCTGATCGGATCTGTTGAGGATCTGTTGATACCGCTGCTGTACTGTGTCGCCTCGGCCTCCAGGGGCCCGGTGGAGATTCCGTCCCACCGGCGTCAACAACCGCAATCATCAAATCAACGGAGGATGACACGATGGCGATATTCCCGAGCAGAGAAGCAGACGTTGCCGCGTTGGCGAGTGACATCATCCACGGGTTGAGCACGTACACGGAGGACTTCCCCGCATCTCCAGTCACGCCCGATGCGCTTCACACGGCCCTCCAAGCCTACGTAACGGCACGTGAAGAGGCAGTGGCATCTCAGGGCCTGACGGCCGATGCGTTCAACGTCAAAGATGAAGCACTCGACAACTTGACTGATGCGATGAGAGCGGTGCTGCGCTACGCGGAGGACCACACCAAGTACAACGACGGCAAGCTCAAGCTATTGGGTTGGGGCTCCCGCAAGTCGCCCAAGCCGCTCCAGGCACCGGGACAGGTGCGCACGCTCGAGGTCAAGCGCCAAGGCAAGGGATGGGTGTACCTGGACTGGAAAGACCCGACCGAAGGCGGTTCAGTAGCCGCGTACAGAATCCAGTGCTCGCACCCCGAGGAGGGGTTATGGAAGGACGTCGGCATGGCTGTCGAGACGGAGAGCCTGCTCACCAACCAGGAGCGCGGCACCGATCTCCACTATCACATCATCGCGGTCAACAAGTCCGGCGAAGGCGAGCCGAGTAATATCGTGCGGGTGTTGTTGTAGGGCTCAGCCCGAAGAACGCGGGGTGCTGTGACGAGCCGGGGATGTCTCCTGCCACGGTACGCCGCAGCACCGTGCGTCGAGAAGCAGCAGAAGCTCAGTTCGCTGTCGCTCCTCGATTTCCTGAAGCTGGCTGCAGAGAAGCCTGAGCTCGCGCAGGAAGTGGTTGACCTTGCCGCCAAGCACGACTTCGAGTTCACAGACGAAGTAAGCGACACTGCGAGGTCCTTGCAGCCTCCCGTACTGGGCCGCAGACTTGCCATGATAGTCTATGCCTCTCCTTACCCGCCGTCTGGAGGCAGTCATGAAGTTGCGACGGATTCCTTCCGTAGCCCTAACGTTCTCCCTCGTTGTCACCGCATGTCAGTCAGGGGTTGGACCGCTGTCCGAAGAAGATGTCGCCACTATACGCAGCACCCATGCTGCGTATCACGAAGTCGCGTTGGCTAAGGACTGGGATGCGGTCGTCACTTACTACACGACTGATGCGGTGATCATGCCTCCTAACCAACTAGCGGTCCACGGACGGGATGCTATCAGGGACTGGTACGCGAGCTTTCCTCCCGTGACGGAGGTGGAACTCCCAATCGTAGAGATCGATGGTCGGGGTGATGTCGCGTATGTCCGAGGGACCTACACACTGACGATGGTGATCGAGGGTATCCCCGAGTCCATCACGGACATCGGCAAGAACCTGGCAATCTGGCGCAGGCAGCCCGATGGGTCATGGTTGATGGCCGTCGACACCTTCAACTCAGACCTGGCGTTGCCGTCGGCTGAGTGAGAGCGGGGTACATCAGCCCCGCAGTAGAGCTATCCAGAAGTTGGCCGGATGAGACTCTAGCCCAGACCCTGCGCGCTCCTTCTGCACTCCCTGGTCTCTCCCGGATCCCGGAGTTACACTGCTGTCGGATGTGACAGGAGGCCGCTCCTCACCTTCTGACCAACCATAACCCTTCAACACCAATACAGGCGGTGTACGCATGGCAACGCACACGTGTATCGACTCGCGTTGGTGTGCCGCGTTGATGCCCGCGCTAGCGCGGCTCAGGTTCGTTGCGGCATTGACTGCCGTAGCCTTCATGGCAGTTGCTCCTGCCAGGGCACAGATAACCACCCCTAGGGAGCACTTCGGCTTCGACATCGGCGACGACTATCACCTCGCGACCTACACTCAGTTTGAGTCCTACGTTCGCAAACTGGCTGATGAATCGCAGCGCATGGTACTGGAGGAGATTGGCAAGACCTCCGAAGGACGACCCCAGCTGATGGCGATAATCACGTCGCCCGAGAACCACCGGAACCTCGCACGATACAAGGAGATCTCCCGGCGCCTTGCCCTTGCCGACGGTCTCACGGATGATGAGGCACGGGCGCTTGCCAGGGAGGGCCGCGCAGTCGTTTGGATCGATGGGGGCCTGCACGGAGCCGAGGTCGTTGGTACTCACCAGCTGCCCGAGCTGATTTACCAGATGGTCAGCCGGACCGACGAAGAGACCATGCGGTTCCTCAACGACGTCGTTCTACTGGCCACAAACGCCAATCCTGATGGCATGGAGCTCGTGTCCAGCTGGTACATGCGTGTCGAGGAACCCACCGAGCGGTCTACGTCCGGCCTCCCGCGCCTCTACCACAAGTACGTGGGTCACGACAACAACCGTGACGCGTACATGAACAACCTGGCCGAGACGGAGAACATGAGTCGCATTCTCTATCGGGAGTGGTTCCCTCAGATCATGTACAATCAGCATCAGCCCGGAGAGAGCGCACCGGGGATGGTTGTGTTCGTACCTCCGTTCCGCGATCCGTTCAACTACAACTTGGATCCGCTGGTCATCATGGGTATCGAGGGCGTGGGGGCGGAGATGCACGCGCGGCTCATCGCAGAGAACAAGCCCGGTTCGGGCATGCGGTCAGCCTTCAGATACTCGACGTGGTGGAACGGCGGCCAGAGAACCACGCCCTATTGGCACAACATGATTGGGCTGCTCACGGAGATAGTCGGGAACCCAACACCGGTGGAGATTCCGCTCATCCCTGATCGCCAGCTGGCCCACAGTGACCTGCCATATCCCGTCAAGCCTGGTGTGTTTCCCTTCCGCGAGGCCATCGAGTACTCCATCACAATGGACCGCGCTGTTCTGGACTATGGGTCCAGGAATCGGGACAAGCTGCTCTTCAACATCTATCGCATGGGGAAGAACGCCATCGAGCGCGGCAGCAGGGACCACTGGACGATTCATCCTCAGAGGATTGCGGCTCTCGAGGCAGCAGCGGCAGGTGCAGAGGTGGACCTGGGCCGCGGACGCAGCGGCGCGCCGGCGCAACTGTACGAAGAGGTTCTACACGATCCAGATCACCGCGACCCCAGGGGTTACATTATGCCGGCGGATCAGGCGGACTTTCCCACTGCGACCAAGTTCGTCAACACACTGATCAAGAGCGGTGTCGCGATTCACCGTGCGACGGCTGATTTCCGTGTCGGCGACAAGACCTATCCGCGTGGTTCCTACGTGGTCAAAGCAGCGCAGGCATTCAGGCCGTTTGTCATCGACATGTTCGAGCCCCAGGACCATCCCAACGACTTCGCGTACCCCGGCGGTCCACCGATCGCACCGTACGATGCAACTGGCTGGACTCTCGCGTTCCAGATGGGGGTGGAGTTCGACCGGATCCTCGATGGGTTCAACGGTCCGTTCGAGGAGGTCGAGGGTTTCGCCGAAACACCGGCCGGCACGGTCTCAAATGCCCAAGGCGCCCGCGGGTTCATGCTGAGCCATGACTACGTAGACGCCTTCGTCGTAACGAACCGTCTGATGGAGACCGGTGAAAACGTATACTGGCTTACCCATCCCGTTACCATAGACGGCGACGAGTATCCTTCCGGCACCATCTACATCCGGTCCAGGCGCGGGACGCAGGGACGGCTGGAGCAGATGGCTTCCGAGTTGGGTGTCAGCTTCGAGGGCGTATCCTCGATGCCTCGTACTGATGCGCTCCAATTGGATGAAGTCCGAATCGGACTTTGGGACCGGTATGGAGGTTCAATGCCGTCCGGCTGGACTCGCTGGCTGTTCGAGCAGTTCGAGTTCCCATTTCAGGTGGTGTACCCACCCCGACTCGATCAGGGCAATCTCAAGCGGGACTTCGACGTGCTGATCTTCCCAACGGGAGCAATCCCGGCGACGGAAGCGATGGCTGACGACGACCCATATTCCACACAGAACTTCGATCCGACGACCGTACCGGAAGAGTACCGCGACCGCCTCGGGGACGTGAGCACCGATGTTACAGTACCTCAACTCAGGCGGTTCCTGGAGGAAGGGGGCACCATCATCACCATCGGTACCTCTGGTAGCCTGGCGATGCATCTCGACCTCCCAGTCGGCAACCACCTATTGGACGCCAACGGTCGCGCTCTTCCAGGAGAAGAGTACTTCATTCCAGGTTCGATTCTGGAGGCACGGGTAGACAACTCCAACCCGATCGCCTACGGTCTCGACGACCGCGTCGACGTGATGTTCAACCGCAGCCCAGTGTTCCGTCTGGAATCGGGCGCTGATGCTCAGGGTGTGAGCAGGGTGTCATGGTATGACTCGGACACACCACTCAGAAGCGGTTGGGCCTGGGGACAGCAGCATCTGAGGAACGGTGTTGCCGCGATCGAGGCAGATGTAGGGGACGGCAAGCTTTACATCTTCGGACCCGAGATGCTGTACCGCGGGCAGCCGCATAGAACGTTCAAGTTCGTTTTCAATGGGATCTACTTGGCGACTGCCAAGGAGGCGAGAGCGAACTAATAGGAAGATGTGGAAGGGGAAGGGGGAAGCGGGGGAAAAAGGAGCGATCTTCCCTTGCTTCCCCTCGCTTGAAGTCTACGTTGGCCAACCGCTACCAGATCAATCGAGAGCTTGGTTAGGGGAATGGCGCCAATCTAGCCTCGCTCCTTGGTCAGCCGTAGCTTAGCCTAATCGCCAATCGGGAGCCGTCCCCATGGCCGACCTGTTGGAGCGCCTGAAGGCTGCATTAGCCGACCGCTACCGGATCGAGCGAGAGCTTGGGTCCGGTGGCATGGCTACGGTCTATCTTGCCCAAGACCGCAAGCACGAGCGCCAGGTCGCTGTCAAAGTCCTCCGTCCAGAACTGGCTGCAGCATTGGGTCCTGAGCGGTTCCACCGAGAGATCAGGATCGCGGCGAATCTGAATCACCCTCACGTGTTGCCACTGCTCGATTCCGGAGAGGCTGACGGCTTTCTCTACTACGTGATGCCCTTCGTTGAGGGTGAAACCCTCCGGGACAAGCTGGCTCGTGAGGGAGAGTTGCCCATCGCAGAGGCTGTGAGAATCCTGCGCGACGTGGTTGACGCGCTGGCGGAAGCACACTCCAGCGGTGTGGTTCACCGGGACATTAAGCCGGACAACGTGATGCTCAGAGGTCGCCATGCGTTGGTGACAGACTTCGGCGTAGCAAAGGCAATCAGCGAGGCGACGGGGCGCCAGAAGCTGACTACCGAAGGCGTGGCACTCGGCACACCGGCGTACATGTCTCCAGAACAAGCCGCAGCAGACAAGCACATCGATCACCGGGCAGACATCTACGCGGTTGGTGCCGTTGCCTACGAGTTGCTGACCGGCAGGCCACCGTTCACGGGCACGACCCCGCAGGAGGTGTTGGCTTCTCATGTAACGCAGGCGCCCGAGCCGGTCACAAAGCACCGTGCGACGGTGCCGCCTGCGTTAGCCCAGTTAGTGATGCAGTGCTTGGAGAAGAAAGCTGCCGATCGGTGGCAGAGCACCGACGAGTTACTGACTCAGCTCGAGTCACTGACCACGCCGAGTGGCGGGATCACTCCCACCGGAACGCAGCCGGTCGAGGGTGTGGACTACGGGGTGGCGGGTCGTAGCGCGCATCCGATCAGAGTGGCGGCGTTGTACGCGTTGGCGTCGATTGGGGTCCTCGCAATCGTCTACGTCCTGATGCTCTTGCTGGGGCTTCCCGGCTGGGTCACGCCGGGTGCGGCTGCGCTGCTCGTAGTCGGTCTCCCGTTCATGCTACTTACGAGTCACCACGAGCGGCGCCGCGCGGTAGCAGTCACAACCGGTACGCGCGTCCCGACGCCGACGGGACTCGTGCGGCACTTCACCTGGCCCAAGGCACTCGTTGTCGCTGGAGTGGCGTTCGCCGCGCTTGCCGTCGGGACCGGTGCCTACATGGCGATGCGAGTGTTGGGGATCGGGCCGGTGGGAACACTGGTCGCATCGGGGGTTCTCGAGGACCGGGGACGCCTCATCACTGCTCAGTTCGAGAACCGCACGGCTGACTCCGGCTTGGGTATTTCGGTGACCGAGGCCTTGCGCATCGACCTACAGCAGTCACCGGTGGTTCGGGTCGTGGGCACCGACGCGATCGCACCGGTGCTCGCGCGCATGGGCCGTGCCCCTGATGCGATTGTCGATCTCGAGTTGGCGCGCGAGATCGCGGTACGCGAAGGGATCCGGGCGGTGGTGGCTGGCGAAATAGGCACCTTGGGAACCGGCTTTGTGATCTCGGCCCGCGTGATCCAGGCCGAAGATGGGGTGGAGCTGATCACGCTGCGTGAGACGGCGGATGACGCTGCAGCGATCATTCCTTCTGTGGACCGACTGTCCGCCGGGTTACGGGAGCGGATCGGCGAGTCGTTCCGCTCGGTCCGAGGGAGCGAGCCGTTGGAGCGCGTCACAACCAGCTCGTTGGAGGCGCTGCACCTGTATTCGCGGGGCGTGGAGGCGGATAGAACGGGCGACTACGATCGGGCGATCCAGCTGCTGGAGGAGGCCGTGGCGTTGGATTCGACCTTCGCCATGGGGTACCGCAAGCTCTCCGTGGTGCTGTCGAACGCTGGCGCGCCGCAGTCGCGTCAGGACGAGGCGGCAACCCGCGTATTCAACTTGCGCGACCGGCTGCCCCCGGTCGAACGCTACATGGCCGTGGCGGGGTACCACTATGAAGTCGAGCATGACCGGCCAAAGACCGTTGCCGCATACCGCTCCGTTCTGGACCTGGATCCGGAACACGAGACTGCGCTGATCAACCTGGCGGTTCAGCTCGCAGCGATGCGCCGTTGGGCCGAGGCAGAAGAGCTGTACAAGCGGTCTCTGCTAGTGAGCGACAGTAGCATCTGGCAAAGCTTTCATAATCTGGCGCAGGCGCAGTTTGCGCAGGGCGACACCGCCGAAGCGAACGCGACCGTCGCAGCGTTCGGCACGAAGCTCCCGAACCATCCCCTGTTTCACCGCATCCGCGCCGTTCTTGCCATGGCACTGCTAGACTTTCCCACAGCACTTGCACAGTTGGACAGCATGCGCGCGGCCGGGCGTGGGGTGGCGGCGTTCGAACGTTCCTGGGCGAGTGGCACCACCGGGATCTATGTCACGCTCGGCAGAATCGGCGAGGCCAGTCGGTTCGGCAGCCGCATTCCGACCACGTATCGCGAACGGGGCGAGACCGATCAGCTCTTGACCCAGGCAATCAACCGGGCTTCGGCGAGGGCACAGTTCCCGGGCATGGGCGATGCTGCTGCTGCCTTGCTCGACAGCGCACTGCAACGCTACCCGTTGGCGGAGATTCCCATGGCGGACCGTCCCTATCACGGACTCATTCGGGTGTATGCGCGTAGCGGCCGTCCGGACAAGGCGCGCAGCCTGTACGACGAATGGGAGCGCGAAGTGCCCGCCAACCTGCAGGCCACGGCTGCGCAGTATCTCACGCGCGGGTACCTGGCCCTGAGTGAGGGAGAGCCGGCAACAGCGGTGCAGGAGTTCGGTAGATACTACGAAGAGGCGAGCTGCACGGCCTGTGCGCTCTACCCGCTGGGCCAAGCCTACGATGCGCTGGGTAACGCAGACTCGGCACTCGCCGTCTTGAGCCGCGGTCTCGATCTCCCCGATCCATCACGGGGTGCCACAGATTGGCTGTGGCGGGCGCCTACGTTGGTCCGCGTGGGCGAGTTGCATGAGGCTAAAGGTGAACGCGAACTCGCTGTTCAGCGCTACAACGAATTAGTTGAGCTATGGCGCGATGCGGATCCGGAGTTGCAGCCCTTCGTGCAGGATATCCGAGCGAGGATCGTGCGGTTGGTAGGAGAGCCGCGGGGCTGAGACCAAGGCGGCGTATCTCGAGTTGACTAGCCGAAGGGCCAGCGAATGACCGATCTCCTCGACCGCCTCAAGGCCGCCCTCGCCGACCGTTACAGCATCGAGCGTGAACTCGGTAGTGGTGGTATGGCCACCGTGTGCCTCGCCGGGCGAGCAGTCGCGCGCCGAAGGACCCATCCGCGCGACCGCAGGAGTTCCCTTGTCACCGAGGGACGTCTGAGAGATGGTTGAAATCAGAGGAGAACGACTGAGTGATCAGGCCGCGATCCACCAGCTCAATACCCTCGCGTTCGGCGAGGATGCAGAGGCAGACATCGTAGATAAGCTGAGAGCCACCTGTGACGGCTACCTTTCCTTCGTCGCGATCGATCATGGCGCCGTCGTAGGCCACATCCTCTTCACTCCGGTTAGGTTGAACGGCAGTTCGATGGACGGTATGGGCTTGGCCCCGATGGCGGTCGATCCATCCCACCAGAAGCGTGGCATAGGGTCCCTCCTTGTCCGGCATGGACTGGCACACCTGCGCATGTCCGGCTGCCCGTTTGTGATCGTGCTGGGGCATCCCGAGTACTATCCCAGGTTCGGCTTTGAGAGGGCGTCCCACTACAAGATCTCCAGCCAGTGGGAAGGGATTCCGGATGAGGCCTTCATGATTGTCGTGTTTGTTC
>JBDHHP010000047.1:0-25078 GCA_039589275.1 Gemmatimonadota bacterium
GGCCGCAGCCAATTCTCGCACACCATAGTAGCTTACGGTGTCCTCGCCCGGATTATCATCGTGTTCCTTGGGATCATCGTTGCTGTGCTGTCCCTCGTGCTCATCGTCTATATCACGTGGTTATATCGTCAAGGCTCATTTCCCGTATCCCGCCTACGAACGAATGCAAAACGGGCCGCGCGCCGGACGCGGCAGTTGGATCACGAGGACAACGAGCACGAACCGGAAGGGGACTCGTAATCCCGTACAGATTGACTTTGCGCGTTTCAACTGACTGTACGGTGCGACAGCTGCACATTTCCGGGAAAGAACTACACAGCCTTAAGGAGCGACCATGTCGGACCTGAAAGCCCAGGACTTCGCCAACCACCGACGCCTCGTGCTCCAGTACCATATTGTGGCGTTCCTCCTGATCGTGGCCAACGCCGGTTACGCGGCCTGGGTAACGATCACCGCCTTCTCGGTCGCAAACCTGATGTATCTGCTGCTCGTGATGGCAGTATTTCTCCTGTTCTGGTACGCGCGGACCTTCGCCACCGCCGTCCAAGACCGGGTCATCCGGCTGGAGGAGCGCCTGCGTCTAGAGCGCCTGCTGCCGGCCGAGTTGCAGCCGCGCATTGGCGAATTCACCGTGCCGCAGCTCGTGGCCCTGCGATTTGCCAGCGACGCGGAGCTGCCAGCGTTGGCCCAGGAAGTATTGGACCAGAACATCCAGGACCGGGAGGAGATCAAGAAGAAGGTGCGCGAGTGGCGCGCGGATCACTGCCGTGTGTGAGTGATCTTCCCCTTCCGTGCCCCTCTCTACTTGCGTGGTGACCAGGCGGCCGTGTGGAAGTGCTCCGAGCGCGGCGCGAGGGCCCCGTTGCCGGCGGCGTAGTCTTTCCACGTCACCGCCGAATAGTCGTTCGGCACCTGCCGCATCGTGATGCATCCTAGCACGGGGCACACGGCGGCGCAGAGATTGCAGCCCACGCAGGCCTCTTCGATGATCTCGACCGCCGGAGCACGCTTCCCGTGTGACATCTCCTTAGCGTCCGTCCTACGGATCGCCTGGTGGGCGCCGTCTTCACACGCCACCCAGCAAAGCTCGCACTGAATGCACTTGTCTTGATCGATGTGGGCTGTCGAGTGGTAGTTGAGGTCGAGTTCTTCCCAACTCACGATGTTCGGCAGGGCTCGGCCGCAGATGTCAGCCACAGTGCGATGGCCCTTCTCGTCCATCCAATTCGAGAGACCGTCGATTAGATCCTCCACGATGCGGAATCCGTAGTGCATCACGGCGGTGCACACCTGGACTGTGCCCGAGCCCAGCACGATGAATTCGGCGGCATCCCGCCAGGTAGAGATCCCGCCGATTCCCGAAATGGGAATTCCAACCGCGGGATCGCCCGCAACGGCGGCGACGAAATGGAGGGCGATGGGCTTCACCGCCGGGCCGCAGTAACCGCCGTGGCTCGACTTACCACTGACCGACGGTAGCGGCGAAAAGGTGTCGAGATCCACACCGACGATGGAATTGATCGTGTTGATGAGCGAGAGCGCATCTGCGCCTCCCTCCACGGCTGCACGCGCGATGTAAGCAATGTCGGTGACGTTCGGGGTGAGTTTCACAATCACCGGGACGGTGGCCACCTCCTGCACCCACTCCGTGATCTGACAGGTGTACTCGGGTACCTGACCGACGGCGCTGCCCATTCCCCGTTCGCTCATGCCGTGGGGACAGCCGAAGTTTAGTTCGATCCCATCGGCGCCGGTGTCTTGAGTGCGCCGCACCACATCGTGCCAAGCCTCGCGCTTCGAATCCACCATGAGCGACACGATCAGCGCGTGCTTGGGATAATCACGCTTGACCCGGGCGATCTCCTCGAGATTGTCTTCCAGCGGTCGGTCGGAGATGAGCTCGATGTTGTTGAACCCCAGCATACGCGTCGTCCCGGCGTCCACGGAGCCGTACCGCGAGAAGACGTTGATGACTGGCTCACCAATGGTCTTCCAGACCGCGCCACCCCAGCCGGCGTCGAACGCTCTCGCGACCTGGCCATATGTATTGGCGGGAGGCCCTGAGGCCAGCCAGAAGGGATTTGGGCTCTCGATGCCCGCGAAGTCGACACTCAGATCGGCCATACGTCCTCCCGAGGACGGTGCTTTGCGCGTGCAGCGGTGGATGCCATGATCCCCGCCTATCTACCGCTCTTCTCCCGCCAGGTATTCATGTATCGCTGCCGCTCCCTGCTTCCCTTCCGCCGCCGCGTTGACGATCTCCGCACCGCCGTTCATGCAGTCACCTCCCACGAAAACGTTCGGCTTAGTGCCGACCATCCGTTCATTGTCGATAGTCAGTGCCGCGGCGCGTGCGAAATTCTCCCGCGCAACCTGCCCTAGCGCCTTGATCACCATATCGCACTCAATCACGAGCGTGCTCTCCGGGACTTCGACCGGTCGGCGGCGGCCATCGGGGCCGACGTCGCCCGGCTGCGTACGGACGCACTCGATGCCCGTCACGCTGTCGGTACCCAAGATTCTCGTTGGTGCGGTGTAAAACCGGAACTCGCAACCGTCACGCTTCGCCAACTCGTACTCATAGGGATATGCGGGCATGTCCGGCTGGCCACGACGATAGACGATCGTCGCGCGCTCGGCGCCCAGCCGTTTCGCTTGAGTAACCGCATCGATGGCAGTGTTCCCTGCACCTATCACCACGACACGTTTGCCGACCCGGGTCTCCGAGTAGGGGTGCGTCTTCAAGTGCTCGATGAACGCCAGGCCCTCGTACACGCCGGGCAGGTCCTCCCCGGGAATGCCCAGCCGCCGAGTGGCGCCGAGCCCGACGCCCACGAACACGGCGTCGAACTCCTGCTGTAACTGATCGAACGCGATATCGCGGCCCACCACGACACCGGTGCGGAGCTCAACCCCTAGGTCGAGGATCATCTGCACCTCGTCGAGGGCGGTGGCGGGTCGCAGCTTGTATTCTGCGATCCCGTAGGTGTTCAACCCACCCGGCTGGTCTTTGGCCTCGAACATGGTGACCGCATAACCCCAGCGCCGGAGTTCCTGGGCGCACGAGAGCCCGGCCGGTCCAGCACCCACGATCGCGACCTTCTTGCCGTTGGGTGCTCCCGGCTGGAATAGTGTGATGGCGCGCTCCAGCACGTAGTCGGTGGCGTGGCGCTGGAGCAGTGCGATCTGAATGGGCCGCTCGTCGCGCTCATTCAGCACGCAGGCACCCTCGCACAGGACCTCCACCGGGCAGGCTCGAGCGCAAGAGTGACCCATCGGGTTCGCGTCGAAGATCACCCGCGCGGAGCCCTTCAGGTTGCCCGTGGCGATCTTCTTGATGAACGCCGGTACATCGATGTGGGTGGGGCAGGCCTCGGTGCACGGAGCGTCATAGCAGAACAGGCACTTCGTCGCCTCGAGCATTGCCGCGTCGGGTGATAGCGGTGGAGCGATGTCGGCGAAGTTCCGCTCGAGTTGTTCATCAGAAAGCACGGGAGCCAGGTTAGGTATCGGCATTCAACGCCTCCGGGTTCCTGTTGCGCCATTGCCCGAACGCCAGCATGCCCACCAGATACGTCCCGGCCGAAACGAGAAATCCCACGAACCAGGCCCAGTTGTAGATGCCTGTGGCGAGAGGCGAGCCCTCAATGACCCCGACAGCCGCGAGGAACCCCGGCAGGTTGGGTGCTACCCCCAGCGCCAGTGCCGCCATGGCAATCCAGTTGACGCCGCTCCGGTATTCGTAGGGGCCGCTGCGCCGGTACAAGCCTTCCAGGTCCAGGATGCCACGTCGCAACACGAAGTAGTCGGCGATCATGATGCCGGCCACGGGTCCCAGTAGCGCGCCGTAACCGATCAGCCAGGTGAAGATGTATGCGGCCGCGTCGTTGTAGAGTCGCCACGGAAGCATGAGAATGCCGATCACCGCAGTGATCATGACACCGGCTCTGAACGATATCCGACGGGGTGCGACGTTGCTGAACCCATTGGCCGGTGCAACTACGTTGGCTGCGATGTTGGTGGTGAGCGTTGCAATGGCAAGGCCGAGCATCGCGATCACCACGGTGATCGGTCCTCCAACACGCGACAGCAGTTCTATCGGGTCAGCGATTCGAGCGCTGTAGATCACTGCGGTAGCACTGGTCACGGTGGCGCCGATGAAAGCGAACAGGGCCATCGTGAGCGGCAGCCCGATGGCCTGACCCACGACTTGATCCCGCTGTCTCCGGGCATAGCGGGAGAAGTCAGGGATCGACAACGCCATCGTTCCCCAGAACGCGACGGCAGAGGTCAGCCCGGCCCCGAACACGGCACCCAAGCCAGCGTGTGCATCGGTCTGCCCGGGCGCCGATCCGGCGCGGGTTTCGAGCATCGGCCCGAGCCCGCCAACTCGGACCCAGGCCCAGATGAACAGGGCCACTGCCACGGCCAACAGGAACGGCGCGCCCCAGGTCTCGAGGAACTTGATCGATTCCATCCCGCGAATAGCCACCCAGACATTGATGGTCCAGAACAGCATGAAACACATGAACTCGCCGGTGCCAAGGCCGAGCCAGTCGGGCAGAACGGCGGGCAGCGTAGCGACACCAGGCCAGATAGCTGCGAGTAGCTTGTAGATCGCCCACCCACCGATCCAAGTCTGAATACCGAACCAGCCGCACGCCACGATGGAACGGAGCAGGGCCGGGACGTTCGCCCCGAACACGCCGAACGACGCTCGAGTGAGCACGGGGAATGGGATGCCGTAGCGCGTGCCGGCATGGGAGTTGAGAGCGATGGGGATCAGGACGATTAGGTTCCCTAACACCACCGAACCCATAGCCGCCACCCAGGTCCAGCCTCGCTCTACAAGGCTCGAGGCGAGGGTATAGGTGGGGATGGTGATGGCCATGGCGACCCAGAGAGCCGCGAAGTTCCACGTACCCCAGGTACGGCGCTCCGCCCCCACGGGCGCCAGATCGGAGTTGATGAGCCGCGCGTCGGTTGACAACTGATGTTCCCCCACTCGCGCGTCGGTCACTTCACATCTCCCGACACCCAGTCAAACCCGCCCCGGCCACTTGGCCTCCGACCTCACGCATGAGTCGGCTCGCGCTCGACGAACTGACCCCGCCCGATCGTCCCCACGAATTCGCCGTCACGAATTTGCACCTGACCTCGCACGGACACGACGCTGGCCCGTCCCTTCTGCTCCCACCCCTCATACGCGTTGTAATCCACTTTGGAATGACTGGATTCGCAGGAGAACGTACCACGGTACTCCGGGTCGTACACGACCAGGTCCGCGTCGCTCCCCACCTGGATCGTGCCCTTACGTGGATACATCCCGAACAGCCGCGCCGCCTGTGTGCTACAGGCATCCACCATCGTATGCAGGTTGATTCGCCCCCTGCACACGCCCCACGTGTGCACGAGATCGACCCGCTCCTGGATCGTCGGGATGCCGTTCGGGATCTTGGTGAATGCGTCCCTCCCCATCTCCTTCTGCTCGCGGAACGTGAACGGCGCATGATCCGTCCCGACGGTACTGATCGCGCGGCTGCGAATGCCGTTCCATAAGACGACTTGGTTCCATTGCTCCCTCAGCGGCGGCGACATCACGTACTTCGCCCCCTCGAAGTCAGGGCGCTCGGCGTACGTTTCGTCCAGCACTAGATGCGGTGCCACCACCTCCACCCACAAGTTCACCCCGCGATGTCGCGCCGCGAGCGCCTCCCGCAATGCGACGTCGCACGATGTATGCACAACATAGACGTGCGCTTCGGTCAACTGCGCGAACGTGCACAGATGATGTACGCCCGCGGCTTCGACCACCGGCGGGCGTGAGGGTCCGTGCCATTCGGTCCCCGTCTTTCCCTCGGCCAGAAGCGTCTTCTGCGTTGCGTCGACCGCCTCAGCGTTCTCGCAGTGAGCCGTGACGATCACTCCCAGTTCCTTCGCCATCTTCATCATGGCAAACAGATGCTCGTCCGACAGCTCTAGCGCCCCCTTGTACGCGAGAAAGACCTTGAACGACGGCACTCCACTGTCGACAATTCGCCTGAACTGATCCCGAACGCTCTCCTCGAATCGGACGACCGACATGTGGAATGTGTAGTCGACTGCCGCGAGTTCGTTGGCCTTCCAGCGCCACGTCTCGAACGCCTCGAACGGCCCGTCAGTCGGCCCCGGACAGATCATCTCGATCAGTGTCGTCGTCCCACCCGCGAGCGCCGCCTTGCTCGCCGACTCGTAGTCGTCCACCGCATACGTCCCCATGAAAGGCAGGTAGATGTGCACATGCGGATCGATGAACCCTGGGAAGACGTACTTGCCGGACGCGTCCACAATCTCGATGTCGTCGGAGGTCGGGATCGTCCGGGGGTCGATAGTGGGCTCGATCCGCGAGATCGTTTCATCCTGACAGTAGACGTCCGCCGCATAGTCATCCTCAGCCGTGATGATGCGGCCGTTCTTGATCAACAGTGGCATCGTAATGTTCCTTCTGTCACAATCCCTCGACTCCGGCAGGAGCGAGTCAGAATGGACGTGGACGGCTCAAATTCGCTGCTCGACGTGGTTACGGTAGCTGCGCGACCAGATCATCATACGTCTCCGGCCGCCGGTCGCGGAAAAACTGCCACGTGCGCCGCACCTCCTCGATCATGTCGAGGTCCATCTCCGCCACAACAAGTTCGTCGTCCTGTTCGCTAGCCTCGGAGAGGAAGTTGCCCCGAGGGTCCACGAAATAGCTCGAGCCGTAGAACTGGCCGATGTTCCACGGTGCCTCGCTCCCAACCCGATTGCTACACCCCATGAAGTATCCGTTGGCCACGGCGTGCGCCGGCTGTTCGAGCTTCCAGAGGTACTGCGAGAGTCCCTTCACCGTAGCAGACGGGTTGAAGACGAGTTCGGCGCCGTGAATCCCCAGCAGCCGCGCGCCCTCAGGGAAATGGCGGTCGTAGCAGATGTACACCCCCACCCTGGCATACCGGGTCTCGAAAACCGGATAGCCGAGGTTCCCGGGCTTGAAGAAGTACTTCTCCCAGAAGCCCGCGGTGTGGGGGATGTGGTTCTTGCGATACTTGCCGAGGTACGTGCCGTCAGCGTCGATGACTCCCGCGGCGTTGTAGTAAACCCCCGCCATCTCCCGTTCGTAGATCGGCACGACCATGACCATCTCGTGCTTCTTGGCGAGGGACTGCATCAGTTCGATCGTCGGGCCAGGGATTGGCTCCGCAAGGTCGCACCACCTTGCATCCTGGCTCGGGCAGAAGTAGGGTCCGTTGAACATCTCTTGCAGGCAGAGGATTTGTACGCCCTGCTTCCCGGCGCGCTCGATGAACGGCAGGTGCTTATCGACCATCGCCTCCCGAACCCTGGCCACGGGGGCCTCGGGATCGTTGATGGGGTTCGACATCTGAATTAGGCCGCCGACGACGTTTCTCATCGATACCTCGACTGAAAGACGCTCACCACCTCGAAATGACCACCTTCTTGTCCGTGAAGAACTCGATGGAATCCGACCCGTGGGCCTTCAGATCACCGAAGAACGAGCCTTTGGTACCCCCGAAGGGGAAGAACGCCATCGGTGCCGCAACCCCAATGTTGACGCCGATCATGCTCACCCCCACACGATAGCGGAACTCGCGTGCCGCTCTGCCGCTCGTCGTGAAGATCGAGGTCGCATTGGCAAAGCCGCAGCGCCCGATCCGTTCGATGGCATCGTCCAGGTTGGCGGCGCGTGTGATGGATGCCACTGGGCCGAAGATCTCCTCGGTCCCGATCTTCGTGTCGGGCTCGACGCCGTCGAACACCGTGGGCCCCACGAACTGTCCCTTCGGGTAGCGCTCGACCTTCGCCCCCCTCCCGTCCAGCAGCAACTCGGCGCCTTCTTTCTCCCCAGCTTCGATGTACGACAGGACTCGCTCCCTGGCACGCGCGGAGACCAATGGACCTACGTCCACACCTTTGTCGAGGCCATAGCCGAGCTTGAGTCCACTGGCCGAAGCCAGTAGCCGATCGCGGAACGGCTCGTAGGCGTCCGCCGTGGCGACCACTACGCTCCCGGCGAGGCAGCGCTGGCCCGTGCACCCGAACAGCGACTCGCTGATGTTCTCGGTCGCGCGGTCCAAGTCGGCGTCGGGCATTACCACGATGTGGTTCTTAGCACCGCCCAGCGCCTGGACGCGCTTACCTCGCGTCGCCGCTTCCTGGTACACGTAACTGGCCACCGGCGAGGATCCCACGAACGAGATCCCCGCAACACCGGGGTGAGCGAGCAGAGCGTTGACTGCCTCCTTGCCACCGTGCACCACGTTCAAGACGCCCGGTGGAAGCCCGGCCTCATGTGTCAGCTCGGCGACCCGAGTGGGCGAAAGGGGAACTTGCTCGCTCGGCTTGAGAATGAACGTGTTGCCGGTCGCGATGGCATAGGGCCAGAACCAGAGGGGTACCATCGCCGGGAAGTTGAACGGCGTAACACCCGCAAACACACCTAACGGCTGGCGGATGTACTCACAGTCGATCCCCGTCGCAACGTCTTCCAGCACCTTGCCCATCATAAGGGTGGGGATACCGCAGGCGTGCTCGATGTTCTCGATGCCCCTCCGAACCGACCCGCGCGATTCGTGGAGTGTCTTCCCGTTCTCCCGCGTGACCGTCGCGGCGAGATCGTCGAACTGCTCCTCCATCAACTCCTTGAGCTTGAAGAGGTGGCGCGCCCGGACGACCGGGGGCACCTCCCGCCACGACTGGAACGCCTCCTGCGCGGCGGCGACAGCGTGATCCACGTCCGACGCGGTGGAAAGTGGCACACGGCCGAGAGACTCAGCCGTCGCGGGGTTCGTGATCTGCAGAAACTCGGTGGTGGATGACTCAACCCACTCGCCGCCGACGTAGTTTCGCAGCGTTGTTGTCATGGCACGTCATTCCAAAAAAAGAGAAGAACCAGCTCACCGGCCGGTTTGCGCTAACCTACGAACCGGCTTGGGGTTGTCAACGCCTCACACGGCCGGCGCAGAAACCTAATTCCGATCACTGTGAACCGCGCGGCAGCGAGCGCACGTACCCAACGCCGCCGCCTGATCACATTGTGTTATGATTGACCGGACGTGCCCGAGACGCCTTGCATCCGCATGGAGGATCTCGACAGTGCCGACTGGATCGTCGGGTAACGAGCGTTCCCGAAAGCGAGGCCTGGCTTAGCAGCCTTCCCAACACACGAATTCAGTGGTGACAATGTCCGCACATCCCACCAAATGAACACCATAGACGGCATGGCCGCGGCTCTCTCCGAAGTGGAGCTGCCAATCCGCGCCGAGGTGTTCGGCATCGAGCGACTCCAGCAACATGCAGAGAGCCTAGCCGCAGCCCAGCCTACTGCCGACGAACGATTCAAAGGGCGAGCACTCCTTCCGCGGGTGCGCGAGAACGGGCGCGTGCTGGTCGCCGGGTACCGAAACATCGTCGAGGCGGTGCGACAAAAGCACCAGATCACGCAGGCCGAGGAATGGCTGCTCGACAACTTCCACGTCGTGGACGGCCAGCTCCGGGAGGTCCGGGATCACCTCCCGCAAAGCTTCTACAGACTCCTGCCGAAGATCGCCAAGGGCACGCATCTCGCAGGATATCCACGCGTTTATGGCCTCGCGTGGGCCTTTGTGGCCCATACGGATAGTCGCTTCGATCTGGAGAAGCTGCGGGCATTCGTTCGGGCTTACCAGCGCGTTCAACCCCTTGGCATCGGTGAACTCTGGGCGGTCGCCATCCACCTGCGGGTCGCCCTACTGGAGAACCTGCGACGGTTGTCTCAGCTGATCATCCGCGCCCGCCACGGTCGCGCAAGCGCAGATGAGGTGGCGGATCGTCTGCTGGGCCTCAGTGGCCAGCCGGCCGAGCGCGCGGAAGATGTGCTGGGCGGTCTGGACAACGTTCCCCTGGCCAGCTCGTTCGCCGTGCAATTGCTGCAACGGCTTCGTGACCAAGCGCCGTCAATCACACCGGCCCTCGATTGGCTGAACGAGAAGCTGGCCGCCCAGGGAACCTCCCCCAGCGAGGTAGTGGCTCAGGTACATCAGGCTGAGGCCGCAGCGAACATCACCGTCCGGAACATCGTCACCAGCATGCGCTGGATGTCCTCCATTAGTTGGCCGGATTTCTTCGAAAGCGTGAGTCTGGTCGACGAGACCCTCCGAGCTGTTCCTGGGTTCGCCGCTATGGACTTTGCCACCCGCGACAAGTATCGGGCGGCCGTCGAGGAGTTGTCCCGGGGTTCGAAGCGATCGGAACTAGAAGTGGCGCACGAAGCTGTGGCACTGGCCCGCGAGGCACGGAACGAAAGAGAGCGCGCCTCACCGCAATCCGGCCTGGACGGGGAGGCCGCCCCATCGAAAGACCAGTCAGAGGTTCTCGCAGTTCCCCAGCGTCGCGAGGAGGACCCGGGGTATTACCTGGTTTCACGTGGCAGGTTTGCTTTCGAGAGGCGGCTGGATTTTCGCGTCCCCATACGAATCCGGATCCGACGCGCGTGGCGCACCCGGGCGGTCTCCGGATATTTCGGACTGATCGCTTTCCTCACTGCTCTCGCTCTCTCCGGTCCTCTGTTCCTGACCTGGAGCGCGGGAGTAGGCGTACCGATCCTCATCCTCCTGGGGATCCTCGCCTTCGTGCCCGCCTCCGATGTCGCGGTGTGCCTGGTCCATCGCTTGGTCGCTCTTGGCGTTCCACCCCGGTTGCTCTGCAAGCTCGAGCTCGCTCTCGGCGTGCCGGCAGAGCTGCGAACCATGGTCGTAGTGCCCACACTGCTCACCAGCCACGCGGACATCGAAGAGTCCATCGAACGGCTCCAGGTGCACTACTTGGCGAACCCTGGGGGCTATCTCCATTTCGCACTCCTGACCGATTGGAAGGACGCCGCCAACGAGCACATGCCTGGTGACGAGGATCTCCTCGCCGCGCTGGCCGACGGGATTGCCAGTCTCAACGAACGATACGGGAGTCCGCCCGGAGGAGAGGAGCGGTTCATCCTGTTGCATCGTCGACGCCTCTGGAACGGGAAGGAAGGCAGGTGGATCGGCTGGGAACGAAAGCGGGGGAAGCTGCACGAACTGAACCGGCTGCTGCGTGGCGCCACCGATACCACGTTCATTCCGATCAAGGGCAAACCGCCCACCGTGCCCGATGGCGTGCGCTACGTCATCACATTGGATGCCGACACCCGACTTCCTGGACGGGCCGCCTACCGCCTCGTTGGGGCAATGGCCCACCCGCTGAATCGACCGCGCATGGACCCCGAGATAGGCCGGGTGGTCGATGGGTACGGGATCCTCCAGCCGCGGATCACGCCGTCGCTGCCGACCGGACCGCGGAGTACGACTTACCAGCGGATCGTGTCGGGTCCCGGGGGCGTGGACCCCTATGCGGCAGCGGTATCCGACGTCTATCAGGACCTGTTCGGAGAGGGATCCTACACGGGAAAAGGGATCTACGACGTCGACGCTTTCGAGGCGGTGCTGGCGGGCCGGGTTCCGGAGAACGCGCTGCTGAGTCACGATCTATTCGAGGGACTGTTCGCGCGCGCCGGTCTTGTTACCGATATCGACCTGTTCGAGGAGTTTCCCACCAACTACGAGGTGGCCGTCCGCCGTAACCACCGCTGGGTGCGAGGTGATTGGCAGCTCCTCCCCTGGATTCTAGACCGCAAGAGCAGCAAGCCTGGGAGAGGGCAGCGGACGCGCATTCCCGTGCACGGCAGATGGAAGATGCTGGACAACCTGCGCCGCAGCCTCTCCGCGCCTTCGTCGTTTCTGCTCGCTGTAGCCGCCTGGACCCTGCCCGCCGTCTCACCGTTGCTGTGGACCAGTCTATTCCTGGCAGCCATCGCAGTGCCCGCGTTCATGCCGGTGCTCGACGGTCTGATCCCGCGTCGGCAAGGGTTCTCCAAGCGAAATCACCTGCGCGGCACGGGCCGAGACATCCAGGTTGCTTCGCTGCAGGTGCTGCTTGCGATCACTACACTGGCACACCAGGCCCGATACATGACCGATGCCGTGGTACGCTCGCTCGGGCGGTGCTATGTCACCAAGCGACATCTCCTCGAGTGGGTCCCGGCCGCGCAGGCCGGTTACGGGGTCGACCTGAGGCTTCGTGCCTTCTACCGGCACCTTCGCTGGAGTGTAGTCCTAGCCTCGGGCGTCGGCGTTCTGTTCGTCACGCTCAAGCCGGGAGCGTGGCCGGTTGCCGCACCGTTGGTTCTCCTCTGGGGCCTGGCGCCAATTCTGGCCTGGTGGCTGAGCGTGCCGATGAAGCTCGCCGAAAAACAGCGCCTCTCGCCAAGAGAGATGCGCACTTTGCGCCTCATTGCCCGGCGCACCTGGCGGTTCTTCGAGACGTTCGTGAACGAGGAGGAGCACTCTCTCCCCCCCGACAACTTCCAGGAAGACCCCGAGCCGGTGGTCGCCCACCGCACCTCACCTACCAACATGGGGCTGTACCTCCTGAGCACCATGGTGGCCCACGACTTCGGCTGGATCGGGATCTCGGACATGGTGCAACGACTCGAGACCACCCTGGGGACGATGACCACCATGCGCCGGTTCCACGGTCACTTCTTCAACTGGTACGACACCAGGGACCTCCGGCCGCTCGATCCCCACTACATCTCCACCGTCGACAGTGGCAACCTCGCGGGGCATCTCGTCGCGCTGGCCCAAGGATGCCGCCAGCTCGTACGGCAACCGCTGTTGGGCCCCCAGGTCTTGGATGGGATCCGCGACGCGCTCGAGCCGGTGCTCGATTCGGTGGCAAACTCAACGTTCGGCCCGCGCACCGAGATGGTCACTGCGATGCAGGTGCAGGAGGCCCTGGACGCGATGTCGGCCGTTCTGGATGATCCGCCATCGTCGATTCTCGAATGGAGTTCACGGCTCGAGCAGCTGGAGGCTCGCACGGAGAACCTGCTGGACATCGTGCGCACACTCTCAGCCGACGCGGGGCTGGAGTCCGACCCGGAGGTTCTGGCCTGGGCAACCGCCGTCCGGGACACCGTGCGCAGTCACGCACGTGATCTAGAGATGCTCCAAGCCGAGGACGCCTCCGCGGCAGCCGCGATCACTCTCGAGCTCCGCCTCTTGGCCGTCGCACTCCAGGCGGAACAGATGGTCCAGGCGATGGACTTCCGATTCCTGTTCGATTCCTCGCGCAAGCTGTTCTCCATCGGCTCACGGGTGGCCGACAATGCCCTCGACCCCAGTTGCTATGACCTGCTGGCCTCGGAGGCGAGGCTGGCGAGTCTGGTGGCCATCGCGAAGGGAGATGTGTCGCCGCGGCACTGGTTTCTGCTCGGCCGGTCGCTCACGCCGGTGGGGCGCGGGGCGGCTCTGGTCTCTTGGTCGGGATCGATGTTCGAATACCTGATGCCGCTCCTCGTCATGGAGCAGCCCGCCGGCAGCCTGCTGGATCTCACCAGCCGGCTCGTGGTAGGGCGCCAGGTACGTTATGGCACGGAACGAGGTGTCCCCTGGGGAGTTTCCGAGTCGGCCTACAACGTGCGCGATGTCAAGCTCACCTATCAATACTCGGACTTCGGCGTGCCTGGCCTGGGACTCAAGCGCGGGCTGTTCGAGGACGTAGTGGTGGCTCCCTACGCCACCGCACTCGCGGCCATGGTCGATCCCAAGGCCGCCATCGATAACTTCGCCCGCCTCGAAGATGCCGGGGCCCACAGCGCCTACGGATTCTACGAAGCGTTGGATTTCACGCCATCGAGGCTTCCCGAAGACGAGCAGGTGGCTGTGGTTCGGGCACACATGGCGCACCATCAGGGAATGACAATCGTCTCCCTGGGCAACGTCGTCCACCAGGGCCTCACCCAGAGACGCTTTCACGCCCATCCCATGATCCAGGCATCGGAGCTGCTGCTGCAGGAACGTACGCCGCGTGCTGTGGCCGTAACTCGACCGCGCGGCGAGGAAGTGCAGGTGGCCGTCCACATTCGTGACCTCGTACCACCAACCCTGCGGCGGTTCGAATCGCCGCACGACATCCCGCCGCGCACCCATCTCCTCTCGAACGGTCGGTATCTGGTCATGGTCACCGCGGCAGGCTCCGGCTTCAGCCGGTGGCGCAACCTCGCCGTCACCCGCTGGCGTGAGGACACAACCCGTGACTGCTGGGGCACCTTCTTCTTCTTGCGCGACACGAAAACCGCCGACGTCTGGTCAGCCGGGTTCCAGCCGAGCGGCACTGAAGTGGACAAGTACAACGTCGCTTATGCCGAAGACCGGGCCAAGATCATGCAGCGCGACCGGTCACTTTCGATCATGCTCGAGATCGTGGTCTCACCCGAAGACGACGCCGAACTGCGGCAGCTGACGGTGACCAATCTCGAGAACCGTGATCGTGAGATCGATATCACATCCTATGCAGAAGTCGTCCTTGCCCCGCAGGCAGCGGACGAGGCCCATCCTGTCTTTTCGAATCTCTTTGTGGAAACCGAGTTCGTTCCTGAGCTAGAGACGCTGCTGGCAACCCGACGCCCCCGTTCCGCTGACGAGCCACAACCGTGGCTGGCTCATCTCGCCGCGATCGAAGGGGAGCTGGTCGGCACATATCAGTATGAGAGCGACCGCTCCCGCTTTCTGGGCCGGGGCCGCGGAGTGAGGACACCGGTCTCGGTGATAGAGGGCGAACCGCTGACAAACACGGCGGGGGCGATTCTGGATCCAATAGTGAGTCTCAGGTATCGGGTTGCGATTCCGTCCAGCGGCTCGGTTCGTCTCATTTTCACCACGCTGGTGGCGCCCTCGCGTGAGGAAGCCCTCAACATAGCGGAGAAGTACCGCCAGCCGGGAACGTTCGAGCGAGAGAGTTCGCTGGCCTGGATGCACGCGCAGGTCCAGTTGCACCACCTCCGGATCACCCAGGACGAGGCGCATCTCTTCCAGCGTCTCGCCAATCGTATGCTGTACAGCGACCGCACGTTGCGCACCACCCCCGAAGAACTGGCAGCCAACCGTCGGGGTCCCTCCGGGCTCTGGGCCTACGGCATCTCCGGCGATCTCCCGATCGCAGTCGTACGCGTCGAGCGCGACGAAGAACGAGACGTGGCGAGGCAACTCCTGCGGGCACACGAGTACTGGCGCCTCAAGGGGATCGCCGCCGACCTTGTGATACTGAACGCGCAGGGCACCTCATACGCACAGGATCTCCAAGAAGCGTTTGAAGCCATGGTGCGGGCGAGTCTGTCCGCGGTTGGCGGGGAGGCAGAGGGGGAACTGGGCAACGTCTTCGTGCTGCGGGAGGACCTATTGCCCGCACAGGACACGGTCCTGCTGCGTTCGGCGGCGCGCGTAGTGGCGCTGGCGAACACGGGCACGCTATCCGAGCAGGTGATCCGGCTGCAGCGTTTGAGGCCGGGACCGGTGCCGCCCCAGCTCCGCACGTCGCGCGAAGAAGCGGAACCGGTTCCCCCCCCAACTCTCGATCTCAAGTACTTCAACGGCCTGGGGGGATTCTCGCAGGACGGCCGCGAGTACGTCATGGTGCTGGGCCAGGCACAGTGGACGCCGGCTCCCTGGATCAACGTAGTGGCGAATCCAGACTTCGGATTCCAGGTCTCCGAGTCGGGCTCCGGCTACACCTGGTGCGTCAACAGCCGGGAGAACAAGCTGACGCCGTGGTCGAACGATCCGGTCAGCGACACGCCGGGTGAGGCGTTCTACGTGCGCGATCTGGACAGTGGTCTGCTCTGGGGACCGACATGTCTTCCAATCCGCGAAGACGCCCGGCCATACGTCATCCGGCACGGTCAAGGTTACAGTCGCTTCGAGCACACGTCCCACGGCATCGCGCTGGATCTGCTGCAGTTCGTGCCACCGGGCGACCCGATCAAGATCTCGCGTCTCGCGCTGGTGAATAAATCCCGTGGCAAGCGCCGACTTTCGATCACGGCCTACGCGGAGTGGGTACTGAGTGTCACGCGCAGCCGCTCCGCACCTTACGTGGTCACCGAGATCGATCAAGAGACCGGCGCCACGTTCGCGCGCAACGCCTGGAACAGTGAGTTCGCAGGTCGGGTCGCCTTCGCCGACCTGGGCGGCCAGCAAACGTCTTGGACCTGTGACCGGCTCGATTTCCTGGGACGCAATGCGAGCCTCGATCACCCGGCCTCGCTGGAGCGGGGTGACGAGCTATCGGGAAAGACGGGCGCCACCTTGGACCCGTGCGCCGCACTGCAGACGGAGGTAGAGCTGCAGCCAGGGCAACGGGCCGAAGTGCTGTTCCTACTGGGACAGGGGAATAGCCCCGAACAGGCGCGAACGCTGATCGAACGATACCGTGGGAAGGATTGCACCGCGCTGCTCCGCCAGGTCGAGGACCGGTGGGACACTGTGCTCGGCACGGTACAGGTCAGGACGCCGGACGCCTCGATGGACTTGCTGCTCAACCGCTGGCTGCTCTATGAGACGCTTTCGTGTCGCCTCTGGTCCCGCTCCGCCTTTTACCAGTCCGGAGGGGCATACGGGTTCCGCGACCAGCTACAGGATGTCATGGCGCTTTTGGTGGCACGGCCCGATATTGCGCGCGAGCACATCCTGCGAGCGGCAGCCCGGCAGTTTCCTGAGGGAGACGTCCAGCATTGGTGGCATCCCCCCACCGGGCGTGGCGTGCGGACGCGAATCTCGGATGACCTACTGTGGCTGCCCTACGTTGTGGCTCAGTATCTAGTGGTGACCGAGGACTGGAGCGTGCTCGACGAGACGATCCCGTGGCTCCAGGGTCCGATTCTCGAGGAGCACGAGCAGGAATCCTACTTCGAACCCGAGGTATCCGAAGAGCGATCGACACTGTTCGAGCATTGTGCGCGGGCCCTGGATCGAAGTCTCGACGTGGGCAGGCATGGTCTCCCTCTGATCGGCGGGGGCGACTGGAACGACGGGATGAACCGTGTTGGGCGAGAGGGTCGCGGAGAAAGCGTGTGGCTGGGTTGGTTTCTCCATGTGAACTTGAGCGAGTTCGCTCAAATCGCAGACGGCCGCGCGGAACAGGAGCGGGCGACGCGCTGGCGGGAGAGTGCCGAGGCACTGCTGACGTCGTTGGAGAGAGAAGCTTGGGACGGCGAGTGGTACAAGCGAGCTTTCTACGACGACGGGACACCGCTCGGATCGGCTCAGAACGACGAATGCCAGATCGATTCGATTGCCCAGTCCTGGGCGGTCCTTTCCGGAGCAGGTGATCCGGACCGTGCGCACCAGGCGATGGAATTGGTTGAACGACGACTGGTCCGTCAGGACGACCGGCTAATGCTACTCTTCTCCCCGCCATTTGACCAAACTGATAGGGACCCTGGTTACATCAAAGGCTATCTGCCCGGCATACGGGAAAACGGCGGGCAGTACACGCACGCCGCGATCTGGTCGGTCATTGCATTCGCGCGGCTAGGGGAGGGGGACAAGAGCTTCAGTTTCTTCAACCTACTCAACCCGATTCACCATGCGAGCCGTCGCGCGAGCGCTCACCGCTACAAAGTGGAGCCCTACGCTGTCGCCGCCGACATCTATTCCGCCCCCGCGCACGTCGGACGTGGAGGATGGACGTGGTACACGGGTGCCGCGGGCTGGCTCTACCGCGCGGGACTGGAGTCGATCCTCGGATTCCGCAAGCGCGGTTCGGCCCTCGCTATCGATCCGTGCATTCCTCGAGACTGGAAACACTTCGCGATAGTCTATCGTCATGGCGACACGCTCTATCGGATTGCGGTCGAGAATCCGGATGCAGTTTGTCGCGGTGTTTCCAGCATCAGTCTTGACGGAACACCCCTTCCGGAAGATGCGCTCATTCCCCTTTCCGATGACCGTCTGGAGCACCGTGTCCAAGTAGTGCTCGGATAGGCGTGCTGCGAGTTGACAAGGTGCAGGCGGAGGCTTGCTTTCGGGCATCGATGGCAGATGTCTTCTAGCGGCATAACGCCCCCGGACGAAGGGAACGCACAATGAATGACGTAGTCCAACTCACCTGGCTCTTTCCAGTGCTCGTTCTCCTGGGTCTTGTGGCCTTAGGGGTGCTGTTCTCCTTCATTCCGGTACGGCTGTGGATCGAGGCATGGTTCTCGGGCGTGCGCATCGGCATGGGGACCCTGGTTGGCATGCGCCTCAGGAAGGTCAGTCCGCCGGCCATCATACGCCCCCTGATTGCGGCAACGAAGGCCGGACTCGCTTTGCACGTCAACGAGCTGGAAGCGCACTACTTGGCGGGCGGGAACGTCCACCACGTCACACGAGCGCTCATCTCGGCGGACAAGGCGGGCATCGAGCTTCAGTTCCCGACTGCGGCTGCTATCGACCTCGCCGGACGGGACGTCCACGAGGCGGTCCAGGTCTCCGTAAATCCAAAGGTGATCGAGACACCGAAGGTCGCGGCCATGGCCAAGGATGGCATTCAGTTGATAACGGTCGCGCGCGTGACCCTGCGGGCGAACATCGAGCGCCTGGTGGGTGGGGCAGGCGAAGAGACTATCCTAGCTCGCGTCGGTGAGGGGATCGTCTCCACCATCGGTTCAGCGGACTCTCACAAGGCCGTGCTCGAGAATCCCAACCACATTACCGAAACGGTGCTTGGCAAAGGGCTGGACGCCGGCACTGCCTATGAGATTCTCTCGATCGACATAGCCGATGTGGACGTCGGCCGGAACATCGGCGCCGAGCTACAGACAGATCAGGCCGAAGCCGACAAGCGGATCGCGCAGGCCGAGGCCGAGAAGCGGCGCGCTATGGCTGTCGCACAGGCACAGGAGATGACGGCTAGAACTCAAGAGATGCGGGCGCAGGTGGTCCAGGCTGAGGCTGAGGTGCCGCTAGCCCTCGCTGACGCATTTCGCGCTGGGCGGCTTGTGGCAAAGCGTGTTGGGTAGCAGCGGGATGAACGGTGACCTGCAATGCCAGGAGTCGAGGGTGAGTGACGGCGACTGAGTCAGTGAGGCACACGCCGCAGTTCATCGCGCTCCAGACCGTAGTCGCGGGCCGGTTCTCGCTGGAGAGGGAAATTGGACGTGGCGGAGGGGCAGTGGTCTATCTGGCGCGGGACGTAACCCTCGGCCGGCCGGTGGCTATCAAGCTACTGGATCCCGACGTGGCGCATAATCAGACCACTCGCCGGCGCTTCCTACGCGAGGCCCGAACAGCAGGCCTGCTCTCTCAGCCGAATATCGTCCCCATCCACGCCGTCGAGGAGCATGGGGACATCGTCTTCTTCGTCATGGGCTACGTGGAGGGCGAAACCCTCGGGCAGCGGATCGAACGGAGGGGGATGCTTGAGATCCGCGAGGCGACGCGGGTGCTGCGCGAGGTAGCGTGGGCGTTGGGATACGCCCATGCCCGCGGGATCACGCATCGGGATGTGAAGCCGGACAACGTAATGATCGAGCGAGATGGCGGACGAGCGCTCGTGACCGACTTCGGCATCGCCACGCACACCGATGATCCTCACGCGGGCGAGATCGTCGGCACGGCCGACTACATGAGCCCGGAACAAGCGGCGGGCCGCCCCGTGGACGCCCGGAGCGACATCTACTCGCTCGGGGTAATCGCGTTCTACGCGATCACCGGCCAGCTACCGTTCCGCGCGGCCACGGAGGAGCAGGTCCTCATGCTGCACGAGATCCAGCCGGCACCATCGGTGATCGGGCTGCGAGCTGGCGTCCCCGGGAGGTTGGCGGAGATCATTGATCGCTGTCTTGCCAAGGACCCGGCCGACCGCTTCGCAACTGCGGAGGAGTTCGCGGCGGCCGTCGGCGACGTCGCCGGCGCAGTGCGTCGGGTACCTGCGGTCGTCGACAGATTTCTACAGTTGGCGCAGACCACCGGCTGGCGGCTCATGGTGCTGGCCCCCTTGGGCGGTGTGCTCGCATACGCGCTCGGCGCCCTCGGCGGATTCGGCATCGGACACGTTCTAGTCTTCCTTTTCGGATCGTGGATTCTGGTGTTTGAGCTCCTCGTGCCCGTCGCTGTGCTCCTCGCGGCCGCACGGAGTGTCATGGTGCAGGGCATCAGCTATGACGAGTTCTGCGAGATAGTGAAGATGCAGGATGCTGAGGGTTCTGAGACCCCCAGGGCATCTGGCTGGCGCACCGGGGTGGGTTCCCCCACAATGGCGCTTCTGCTCGGCACGGGCGGACTGGCGCTGGCGGTTGGCGCCTTGGTGATCGCTCTTTGGTTGCGTTCCATACCGGAAGCGTGGCGCTTGGGACTCATGTCGCTCGGTGTGAGCGGAATCATCCTGGCTTCGGGAGCAGTGGGATGGGCTGTATTCAGCCTGATGGGCAGCCGCGCCAGTCGGTCGACGCGACACGGTGTGTGGCTGGGTCCGTTTGCTCGCCGGTTCTTCCGACTCGCCGCCACCGGGCTTACGAGGGTCCTCGCTGCAGAGCGTCCGAGCATCCGGCGACCCGAGGCGCTCCTTGGTCAAGCGGTCAGATCTGCCCTGGCTGACCTTGATGGCCTGGCGCAACGCGAAGAAACGCTGGCGGTGATCGGCGAGTTGGAGACAAGAATCGGGGCGCTCCGGGCCAAGCGCGACTCGGTCGATCTCGTGTTGAACCTACGGGACGTGGCCGTGACACCGCCGGGATCGCCGCACGCCACGCGGGATCGGCCCAGTGGCGAAACGCTGACGGGTGTGCGCGATACCCGAACGGCGGTTAATCGTCAGATCGAAGAGGCCATCGCCGCGCTCGAGGCGATTCGCCTGGACCTGTTGCGCATTCGTTCCGGTGTTGGCTCACACGACGAACTGAAATCAGATTTGACGGTGGCACGGCAGCGAGCTGCCGCAGCTCCTGCCGCGACCACCTGAGCTCCATTCGGGCTAGCAAGGTAAAGCCCTGTGCGCCGCCTGTTGGACCAGGCAACAGCGCGCTTAGGTTTGATAATTAGCAGTCCAACGAACCGTCACGACCGGCCGAATCCTCGGCAATGCGACAGACATCCAACTGGGGGCAATTGACCATGGCATTCTACACCTGTGACAAATGCGGTATGAGCGTGGGCACGATGACGTGCGGCAAATGCGGCAAGGAACTCGAGCATGGCACAATAACGCTGGATAACGGGACCGACGTTCAAGTCGCCCAGTGTCCCGACGGGCACGGCAAGATCAAGTCCCCGATGTGTTGTGGCGAGGACATGACGTGTTCCTTGGGCTGACTAGAATCCGCAGAGTCTTCCTAACACCATAACTCGACTAGCGGCTCGGAAACGCATGTCTGCCCTAGCCAGGGCTTGGGCCCACCACGCCCGGGCTCTTGTTGTTTCGCTCGCAGTCGTCTCCACCGCCTGTGACAGCGGTCCCGCATCTCCCGACGATCCCCGGACGGCCCTGTTCACGGTCCTGTACACCAACGACGAGCACGGCTGGATCGAGGAAAGCGGCGAGACCCAAGGAGCCGCCAAGCTGCGGGGCTTGTGGCGAGAAGCTGAAGGATACGACGATGACGAGGCATTCCTCATCCTAAGCGGAGGCGACAACTGGACCGGTCCTGCCATCTCCACCTGGTTTGATGGTGAATCGACGGTGGACGTCATGAACGCCATGGGTTACGACGCGACGGCCATCGGCAACCACGAATTCGACTTCACCGTAGACGCTCTGCGAGAGCGCATCGCCGAGGCGAGTTTCCCGTATCTATCGGCAAACATACGCCTAGTTGGAAGCGGTACCGTGCCCGACTTCGCGACTCCCTACGTCATCCGTGAGGTAACGGGCGTACAGGTCGGTTTGATTGGCTTGACCACGGTTTCCACCAGATATACGACCTTCCCGACCTACCTGAGCGACTACGAGTTCGTTCCTTACGCAAATGCGCTGACGCAATGGGTTCCACAGGTTTGGGACGCCGGCGCAGATGTGATCCTGGTAGTGGGTCACATCTGCTACGACGAGATGGTCGCTCTGGCACCGGTGGCACGGGACCTAGGTGTCAGCATGATGGGCGGTGGCCACTGCCACCAGTTGGTGGCGGAGACTCAACAGGGAGTCGCGCTTATACAAGCTGGATGGAGGTTCGCCCACTACGCCAAGCTGGAAGTCGAGTTCAACCTTGACGACGCTGACGTCATTGGACTGTCGCCCTCTTACGCCGCTAACCAGGGAGGGACAGCCGATGTTGCTGTCGCCGCCGTGGTGGCTCAGTGGGACGATGCCGCAGCTGTCGAGCTGTCGGCCACAGTAGGCTACGCTGAGCAGGTGATTGATCGTTACTCTCCCGCAATGCACAACTTGGTGACCGACTCCTGGCTGTATGCCTACCCCACCGCCGATATCGTGATGACCAACTCGGGGGGTATCCGCCAGTCCATCCCGGCGGGCGACGTAACTCGCGGCACCATCGTGGGCGTGTTGCCGTTTCAGAACAATTTGGTGGCACTCCAACTGACCGGCGATCAGGTGATTGGTTGTGTGGGCGGAGATCTAATCCTCGGCGGAATGACCGCCGTCGGAGGCTACTTCCACGCAAATGGAACCCCCATCGTGGCAGACAGCGTCTACAGTGTGTTGACCACCGATTATCTCCATGCCCGCAACGACTACTGCTTTCAGGCTCTCGACGACAATCCGTACCCCACCGGCCTCGGCTACCATCAACCCACAATCGACTACATCGAGTCGCTCGCGACGAGCCCCGCACAGCCGCTAGACGACTACCTGGACCACACCGCCCGTCGTTGAGTCAAAGCCCGATCTAGCTCGGCGCTTCCCAGAACCGTATCCTTGATACGGCTTCAATCGAGCATAGCGACCTCGTGACCGAGATCCTCGAGCACCTCAATACCGCGCTGCGCGATCGTTACACCGTCGAGAGGGAGTTGGGTCGCGGCGGGATGGCCGTGGTACTACTGGCTCAGGATCGGAGAACCAACCGCGCGGTCGCCCTCAAGGTGCTGCGACCGGAACTCGCTGCCGCACTCGGAGTCGAGCGATTCTTGCGCGAAATCGAGATCGCCGCGCAACTCACCCACCCCAACATCCTTGCCCTGTATGACTGTGGAGAGGCCGACAGCATCCTCTACTACACGATGCCCTATGTAACTGGAGAGACCCTGCGTGACCGTCTCCAACGGGAGAAACAGCTGGCAATCGATGAATCCGTAGGAATCACACAAGAGGTCGCCGATGCTTTGGCACACGCGCACTCCCTGGGCGTGGTGCACCGCGACATCAAACCGGAGAATGTGCTGTTCCAAGCAGGGCACGCGGTGGTCGCGGATTTCGGGATTGCTCGTGCGGTCTCCGCGGCAGGGGGCGAGCGACTCACCGAAACCGGGTTGGCCATCGGGACACCTGCCTACATGTCTCCCGAACAGGCAACAGGCGATCGCGACGTCGACCCCAGGAGTGACATTTACAGTCTCGGCTGCATGCTCTACGAGATGCTAGCGGGAGACCCGCCGTTCTCAGCATCGACTGCGCAGGCCATGCTCGCGCGTAAGTCAATCGAGCAGGTGCCGGCGATCTCGACCGTCAGGGACACCGTGCCGCGTCATTTGGAGAAGGCGATCGCAATTGCGCTGGCCCGAGTACCAGCGGACCGCTACGCAACTGCTCTGGACTTTTCGGCAGCCCTCACACGTGACAGCGGCACCACTGTTGGCGCAGCCGAACGATCCGCCATAGCAGTCCTCCCGTTTGCCAACATGAGCGCCGATCCTGAAAACGAGTATTTCAGCGACGGAATCACCGAAGAAGTGATCAACGCGGTGGCCGGGATTCCGGACCTGCGAGTAACGGCCCGAACGTCGGCATTTCAGTTCAAGGGTAAGGAGTACGACATCCGAGAGATCGGTCGGAAACTGAACGTGGGCAGCGTGTTGGAGGGGAGCGTCAGGAAGGCCGGCAACAAGGTGCGTGTGACCGCGCAGCTTATTGATGTTGCCGATGGATACCACCTGTGGTCCGAACGGTTCGATCGCGATCTCGAGGACGTCTTCGCCATTCAGGATGAGATCTCACTGGCCATTGCCGACAGGTTGAAGAGTGAGTTCGCTCCCGCTGCACCGAAAGCCACTACACAGGCACCGGAAACAAGTCCCGATCCGGCAGCATACGACGCCTACTTACGCGGCCGTTATCACAGACAGCGCATGTTCGGAGGTGGCGACGCGATCGACAAGACGGCCGCTAGCTACCGCGAGGCGATCGAAAGAGACCCCTCGTTTGCCTTAGCGTACAGTGCACTCGCCGAACTCCACGTCGTGCTCGCCATTGGCTTCGCCACCCAGCCGAGTCGCGAGCTAATGCCCGAAGCCAAACAGGCCGCTGAAAAGGCACTATCTCTGAACCCGGACCTAGCCGAAGCACAGTTGGCACGAGCACTCGTGGCAATGTACTACGAGTGGGACTACCCGGCGGCGAAGGCCGGGATCAACCGAGCCGTGGCAATCAACCCCAGCTTCGTAGACGCGCATTTCTGGGAAGAGTTCTACTACACATACGTGGAGCGGGACTTCGAGCGGGCAGTGGCGGCAAACCAGCGTGCGCAGGCACTGGATCCCCTCGATCTCAACGTCTCCTCACGTCTCGCGCAGGTCCTACTCCTATTCGACAGGTTTGAAGAAGCCATCGATCGACTGGAGAGCATCCTGCGTATCGATCCGGACCACATGGTCTCGTATCTCGAACTGGCGGACGCGTACCGCCGTAATGGTGAAGAGTCCAAGGCGATGGCTGCCGCCCAGCGTGCTATGGACCTGTCGGGACGCACCGCCGCCGCGGTCGGTGTCTCGGTGACTGTGTTCGCGTTCAGCGGCGAGATTGAGAAGGCCCGGGCGCTGCAAGAGGAACTAACCGAGCGGGCGCGCCACGACTACGTGTTCCCGTTCTGGCTCGCGGTAGCTCATGCTGCACTGGGCGAGATGGACCAAGCGTTCGAGTACATCACCGAGGCTCAACGGGATCGCGATCCCAACCTGCTCTACATGTCGGCGGTTCCACGAGTGATCGGCTGGCAGCCCGACCCCCGCTACGACCGCGTGCTCCGCGAGATCGGTTTGGGACATCTGGTCTAAGCCTACTCCTTCTCCGCCAGCCTCTGTATCGCCCGACGAGC
>JBDHHP010000048.1:0-24943 GCA_039589275.1 Gemmatimonadota bacterium
CTTCACGGTCTTCGCCGGAGAGGCCTCCCAAAACTGGCTGATCATGAAGAACGGCGAGCACGCGATCGGTCTCTTTCAGGGCATGTTCGAGAAGAACACGTTGACCTTCAATCCAGGCTGGGACAGCAACGCTGGCAAGCTCGACAGTTTTACCGATGTGCGCGATCTTCAGCGCCAGTTGAAAGCGGAAGGCGTGCAACTAATAGCCGAGGCCGATGAGGCCACCAAGGGACCCGCCAGTTTTGTCGCAGTTGACCCGGACGGAAACCCGATCCTTGTTGACCAGCACGTTTGAGAGCGACCCCCGATTGAGTGCCGCGCTCTGTCTCGGCGTAGGACCTCTGGTCTTTCCGCATGTGCCTTCGGTGGCCGACAGGAGTTAGACTCGTCTCATGAAGCAGCTGATGCCGCAGCAGTGCCCGATGGCGTTCCTCTATATGACGTGGGGTTTGTATCTGGCCGGCCTCGCCTATCTCCTGATTCGCGGGCAGTACGGTTTCGCAGTGCTGTGGACATTTGCGGTTCCAGTGGCGCTGTGGGCATACGTCCGGATGTTTCCGTGGATATCCGAGTATTTGGGCTATGGCAAGGTTGACGATGCGCCTGCTTCGCCGGTGGATGCGGAGATGGCGAATGTGACGATGTACGGTTCAGTTGGCTGCCCCTTCTGCCCGATTGTGCGGCATCGTCTTGAAGTGCTGCGTGGCGAGATGGGCTTCGATTTGGAGTATGTGGATGTGACGGCTCGGCCTGCGCTCTTGGTATCAAAGGGGATCAAGTCTGTGCCCGTTGTGGAGGTGGGTGACCGGCGCATCGTCGGCAATGCGACGAGCGAGCAACTGACGCGCCTCATCGCAGAGCGCTGATCCGGTTCGACATCTAGCGAGGTTCCGATGGTGATCGAGTGTATTGGAGACACCCCTTTGATCGAGCTGCGCAGAGTCGTGCCCGATGGGCATGCGCGCGTATTTGCGAAGCTCGAATCCCAGAATCCGACCGGCAGCATGAAGGACCGCATGGCTCTATCGGTGGTGGACAGGGCAGTCGAATCAGGAAGACTGGTTGCGGGCGGGACTCTGGTGGAGTACACGGGAGGGAGCACAGGTACCTCTCTGGCATTCGTTTGCGCGGCATACGGTTTCAATGCCTCCATGGTCACCTCTGATGCGTTCTCCCGGGAGAAGCGAGACCATATGCGCGCTCTCGGAGCGGAAGTGGTGGAGATCCCAAGCGATAACGGACGAATCACGAAGCGCTTGATCGAAGAGATGATTGACCGGGCAACGGAGTTGAGTTCAGCTCCCAGCGCCTTCTTTGCCGATCAGTTCAATAACGTGGACGCGATCGCGGGCTATAGACCACTTGCGGAAGAAGCCTGGAAGCAGTCTTATGGGCGCATCGATGCGTTCGTGCATTCGGTTGGCACCGCTCACTCGATCGCTGGTGTCGCGGAGGTGCTGCGAGTGCATAGTCCGGGGCTGAGGGTTGTGGCCGTGGAGCCTGCAGAGTCGCCGGTCCTTTCCGGTGGGGAGCCGGGCGCGCATCGAATCGAGGGCATCGGCCCGGGTTTCGTTCCGCCGTTGTGGCGGGACGATATCGCAGATGAGATCACCCAGGTCACGACGGATGAAGCGATGGCAATGAGTCGCCGCCTCGCGCGCGAGGAAGCTCTGTTCGTGGGTACGTCTTCTGGGGCCAATGTCGTTGCGGCCCTACGCGAAGCGGAGCAGCTGGGGGGAGATCGGGCTGTCCTCACGATCTTATGCGATTCCGGAATGAAGTACCTTTCCACCGATCTCTACGCCGCGTCTTAGGCGCACTGTCGTTCGACGCCGTAGCGCAACAGGCACATGAAGCGTGGCGGGCACATGGTGCCCGTTGGGTTGAGGCAAGCGAATCAGAGCTTTTTGAACAGAGATCGGAGTTGCTGGTGAGGAGCTGCCCGCAGCTTGTGCACGGAGCCGTTTGGCGGCGAAAAGAGCCCGCTTGGAGGGAGGACCATGGCAGACGAGTTCCCGGTCGAGGGCGTAGAGGTAACCCAACTGCTTGTCGTGGCAGATCTCGGCCGTGCTTGCGAGTTCTATCGTGATGTCCTTGGCGCCGAGCTGTATCGCGAGTACGGAGGTACCTCTGCTGTGTTCCAGTTTCAGGGCAACTGGTTGTTGCTAGTCACGGGCGGTGGTCCGACCGAGGATAAGCCGGGAGTCACCTTTGCGCCTCCCACCGATGTGAACACGGTGAGCCACCAAATGACCTTGCGCGTGCCAGACTGCCGGGCAGCATACGAGATCCTGCGTAACCGTGGGGCGGAGTTCCTCACACCGCCAGCTGACCGGGGCGGCGAGATCCGCTGCTTCTTCCGAGATCCCGATGGGCATCTGCTCGAGATCAGCGAAGTGAGATAGTCGTTCGTGAAGACGAGCGTGCAGCTTACACGCCGAGCCGTTAGGCTGCTGCACCGGACTAGAGGAAGCGGCCATGCTGTCGCATGAAGAAGCGCGTCGGGTGTACGACCGCATCGGAGCGTTCCAGGATTCTCAGGCCTTCTACGAGAACCGGGCCACGGAGTTGCTGTTGCAGCACGGGCGTTTCCGCTCCTCTGCGGCCGTATTCGAGTTCGGTTGTGGAACCGGCCGCTTTGCGCAGCGGCTGCTTGCCGATTTCCTGCCGGCCGAGGCGAGTTACCGAGCCGTGGACGTCAGCCCGAAGATGGTTGGTCTCGCACAAGAGCGCCTCAAACCGTACTCCGAGCGCGTCTCGGTCCGCCTGTCAGAGGGTGGCGCTCCCGACGGTGAGCCGTCCGACTCCTGCGATCGCTTCGCGTCCAACTACGTCTTCGATCTCCTCTCAGAAGAGGATATCCGATCAGTCGTACAATGCGCCCGGCGGACACTTCGCTCCGACGGGTTGCTGTGCCTGACGGGCCTTTCGACGGGTGTTGGTCCGTTCTCACGAGCTGTGGCCCAAGCATGGACTTGGCTTCAGGCTCGCCGGCCATCGGCCGTCGGCGGCTGCAGACCTATCGATCTGGTGCCCTTCTTGCCCGAATCCGACTGGGAGGTCCGGTTTCACCGGAAGGTGGTCGCATTTGGCGTTACCTCCGAGGTGCTGGTAGCCAGGCGGCACCGGGCAGCTGCCTAGGTGGAGCATGAAGTGTGAGCGGTACATGGTGCCCGTCCAGGCGGGAACTGGAGTGTCCGACGATTTAGCTACGTTCACGAGTCCTGGTGCGGAGGTGCCGGAACCTCCGCCAATTCGCTGGGAGGCGACAATGAATGAGAGCTCTGAAACCGGTTGCTGTCCGCGATTCAACCCTGCCCCGTGGGAAGAAAAGGAGGTCATTTGGAAGGACAAGCTCTTCGTGCGGGACCGGGTCCGAAGCGTGTTCCATATACCCCTCAACTTTGGTCGCGTGATGCGAAGGAACATGCAGGCGATCGAGGCCGCCGAGGCGCTGGATCCTGACCATCTGACGCTTACCGATGAGAACTCCCTGTGGGGTGCAGACGTCTACGTTGCGGTATCGAAGGCTGTTCCGGGCGCACGGATGGAACGTATGTCTGGCACTTTCTTCACCAAGGTGTTCGAAGGGCCCTACAGTCGCGCTGGAAGATGGGCCGAGAACATGAGGACGCTCTTCAAGGAGCAGGGCCACCCGCTTGAGAAGCTGTTCTTCTGGTACACCACGTGTCCAAGGTGTGCAAAGGCCTACGGTGAGAACTACGTGGTGCTATTCGCCAAGTAGGGTTCTACTGAATCTCCTAGCGATCGACCTGACTGTCATTGCGACGCTCGTAGAAAGGGGGCTGTCGCGACTGCTGTTATGCGACGCCAGTTGACAGTCAGAAACCTGGTGCGTCATGAGTGATCTGACGACTTTGCCCAACATCGGCAACAAGCTCGCTATTGAACTGCAGAGGGTGGGGATCACCAGTGCGGAGCAGTTGGTCGAGTTGGGCAGCGTGGAAGCCGCTGTTCGGATTACACGAGGGCGGCCCCACACCGGCTACAATCTTCTGTATGCTCTCGAAGGCGCGGTTCGCGCCGTGCGGTGGCATTCACTCCGGAAAGAGGATCGGGCCCGCGTACGAGCCGAGTACGACGACCGGCTATCCAGCGGCTGAATCTGCGAAAACCTTGGGAGAGACTGACTTATGAGCCAGGCAGAACAAGACCGTCGTGTGGACTACATAGAGTTTCCAGCCACGAACCTCGAGGAGACCAAGAGATTCTACTCAGCGGTCTTCGGTTGGGAGTTCACTGACTATGGTCCGGATTACACTAGCTTCACCGACGGCCGACTGGGCGGCGGTTTCAGTGTAGCAACGGAAGTTGCGAAGGGCGGCCCATTGGTTGTGCTCTTTGCCACGGACTTGGAGAACATCGAAGCCAGAATCGTTGAAAGCGGAGGGCGCATTACCAGGGATACATTCGAGTTTCCAGGTGGGCGGCGCTTTCACTTCACCGATCCGAGTGGCAATGAGCTGGCGGTCTGGTCGGATCGATGACCTCGAGCCTGGACCACATCGGTGACGGGCCGAGCGCTGCTCGCTTGCAGGCGCATTGAAGCTGGGAGCGCGTGATGCCCTTTGATTGTGAGCAGTGATGGACGTTTCGAGGCCACCCCTATCCCTTGGGGCAATGCGAGTTATCGCGGCATTCAGCACCGTGCTTGGTCCATGTGGCGCTTGGCTGTACGAATCGGGCCAGATCGACTTGTTCGGAGATGCCTACTTGCTCAACCTGTGGGTCGTGGTAACCCTGGCCTTGGCCGGCCTAGTCACAGGCGCATACATGGCAGTCCGCGGGGCGCGACTATTCGGTGTGGTAAGCTTGTTGGTCAACTTCGGAGTAGCTGCACTTTACGGGTTCCTCGTTGTTTTCTTTAGTCTTGGGGGAACACGTTAGGACAGCCAGCAAGCGCACAGATCCAGGCCATTCCGTGTGGCCTGCAGCTTAGTCGTAACCTAAGATTGTCCTGAGGGGGACGCATCATGACCGTGTACCTCACCGACATCGATGCCGTCACGCTCGACTTCTACAGCACCCTTGTGTACCACAAACAGGGCAGGGGCCGGGGAGCGATGTTGATGGAGTACTTGCAGGATCATGGTTTGGAATCCGATCCGTGGGAGCATCAGGTGCTATACGACGTGTTCGAGCAACACGCGACGGATTACTCACCACACTTCTCGGCGGAGGACACACAGCGCTATCTGACGCGGCTTACCCGTAGGCTCTTCAAGCGGCTCAACGTTTGCGTGTCTGAAGATGCGATAGCGGATCACGTCGCGAACGTGTGGCGTGTGCTCGGACCGACGAGCCTGGCTGTGTTTCCGGATGCGCTGCGCTGCCTCGAGACGCTGCGGCGCGCGGGATACAAGATGGCAGTCATCTCCAACTGGCAGTGCGGCTTGCAGCATTTCTGCACGGAGCTTGGGTTGGGTGAGTTGCTGGATTACGTCTTTGCGTCGGCCGAGGTCGGTTGTGCAAAGCCGGACCCAAGGATATTCCGTGATGCATGTAGCCGCTTGGAGACTCCCTGTCACCGCGTCTTGCACGTCGGTGACAGCGTTGTGGATGATATTGAAGGTGCCCGCGGCGCCGGGATGCAGGCGGTGTTGGTGTCGCGCGATGACGCCGCACCGGCTGTGGACGTGCCAATGATTCCGGACCTCGAGCGAATTAGCGACATGCTCGTTCCCACCGAGGAGGGGCCATGAGGACTTCAGTCAGCATGAGACTCGTTCTCGTTGCGCTTCTGGTCGGCGCGACGCCAGCGGTCCATTCGCAAGAGGGCTTTCGCGCCTGGGTGGGCCTCTACGACCGCGCTCACCTCGGGTGGCTGGAGAACGAGAACCGTATTGGCGAGTTATGCAAGGACTCTTCCACACTCAACGAGTGCTATTCGGAGCATCTCGCTCCCTCGGTTTCGGTGTATTCACTGTACATCGAACCGGATGAGTCATCGCGTCGAATCGGTGACCTGATTGTGGCTGCAGTACCAGGGAGAGGGCTCAGTTCGCTTTTCCGAGCGGCTGGGTCGCGTCAGGCCACGCTATTCACGCCGGATCTGTTCCTGCAAGACTGGGGTTACGGGCCTCACTTTCACCAGACAGTATCAGCGCAGTCGAGAGATTGGTACAAGCTGCCGCGCGGACCGTGGAACAGCGCAGCCTGGCTCCGCCGCGAGAGCGAGAGTACGCATTCGTCCGTCATTGCGGTGCAGTCTGGGGATATCATTGAAATGAGTGGATCGGGTTGGTATGTGGTGGCCGCGGAGCCGGATGCTCTGGTTCTCAGGGTCGAGCAACCGGCAGACCTCTGGTGTGAGGAGGGCGATCCGCCGGCCCTCACGCCCAGCGAGTCGACCCGCTTTTCTCGAGCAGAACTCCTAGACTCCGACGGGCACCTAGTGTTCCGACCGAAGTACTTGAAGGGATGCTGAGTTGGATTAAGGCGTCAGTGTAAGGGCGTCACCGGTGAGGACCTCCGATGAGAGTCATCTCTGTTGACCTGGCGTACAAGCACTACAGCGATGTTGGCGTTGTGGTGCTCGAGGCCTCCAGTCGAATGATCGCGGTTGTGCCAATGCGTCTCGAGGCCGTCGGCTTGGCAGGCACACCGAACGTCTCAGAATTGGGGTCCTTCTTGGCGTCGATTGCAGGTGAGCTCGGCGCCTGCTCCATCCTCATTGACGGACCGCAAGCGTGGATGGCACCTGATAGCGAACTGGAGCATTCACGGCGCTGCGAACGCGATCTCAACACGCCGGGAAAGATGGGTCTGCCAGGCATGACGAAGCCGGCAACATACCACGATTTCGCCGTATTCAGCATCGCGCTGTTTGACGACTTGAACGACTTGTCATTTCCAAGGCTTGCCACCACGGGGACTTGGCCCACCCACGTGGCTATTGAGTCGTTTCCGACTTCGGCTTGGCGATCGCTCGGTCTCACCCCGCTGCCGGCGAAGCGGAAGTCTAACTCCGCGGATATTGCGGCCTGGTTGGACTCCTTGCGAGGTCTCTTTGACCTAGACGTGCGGGGGGATCTCAATCATGACGAACTACAGGCCACAGTAGCGGGCCTGGCTGGTGTGGCTCTCGAACGACGCAACACGGCTGGTATCGCGTTCGCTGGTGTGGATCCGTTCGTCGTGCAGGGTACGTGGCGCGAAGGGTACATACTGAATCCGACGCCCGATGCTGTAGTCGATACGCCGCGCCTCTAGGCGCTTGAGCGTGCCAGGTAACAGCCCGCAGACGACGATTACCTACTGGAGCGCGAGCCTCAAGTGAGGCTGCCCATGGTGGTCCGAGGTAGTCTGGAGGTTGACTCATGATCTGCACGCAAGCTTGCCGCTTGGCGAGGATATCGCTCGCGTCGATTCTCCTCGTTGCCCATTCCTCCTGCGCTCGCAGGCCCACGCCCGAGTATACTGAAGGCGGTCTCATTTCGACCCTTCCCGAGGGAGCCGTCCGCATCGACCTGCGGCGTCTGCCAGGCGATACGATGTTCGAGGAGCAAGTCCTTCTCGTCGAGCAGGTTCAGCTTCCATCTCCCGTCGCAGTTCGGTCTGCCAAAGGCAGTGTTGTCCTTCACGACACCGCCTGGCGTGTCACCGTTCGGGGTGAGAAGGACGCTTTCCCGTCGCGTGCGCTCCCTTGGATGATCTGGATCGGGGACACCCCGATAACCGCTGCCGAGTCCACTGACCTGAGCAGCCTGGTGGCGATCACGTTCAACGATGACCTGATTACGGGTGGAGGCCCTGTGAGCGTCTCGTACGGTTCTCAGCCCGATCAACGTAGAGTGATTGCTACCATTCCACGTTTCTGGTAAGGTCCAGTGAGCCCTACGACGGCGGAACGGATGACTTCTAGACGCTGCTTTGAGTTTGTGCGAAACGGATGGCCCGTGTGCCTCGTGCTCTTCTTCCTTTCGACGCCAGGAGGGGGGTGCGCGTGCCTTCTACTACCGGACGTGTCTTCGAAGCACTGCACATGCCATTCTTCCTCGCACTGACTGTGTTGGCGATCCATCGTCTCGCTGCCGGTAGAGTCGACTTCGCCCTGCAGAATCTGGGCATCAATCTGGTCATCAACTTCTATCCCATGTTGCACCACCGTAGAACGCGGGCGAGAATAGTGAAGCTGTTGTCTGACCGGGCGACGAGGGATGCGCAGTCGGAGGTGCGCTGAAGCTGACAGCGGATGGCAACCTCGATCTCGAGAACAGCTAGGATGAGGAGCAACTGATGGCTAACGCCGTTGTATTTGAGGGCAAGGACATTGCCGGTTCGAGTTTCAAGTCGGTGAACATGGCGGGTTCCACTTTCGAAGACGTTGATCTCAGCGACTCGACTTTCTTCAACATGAACCTCCGGGGTGCTAAGATCGGTGCCATCGATTTTGGCGGTGCCCGGCTCTCATGCATGAATACCGGTGAGGATCGGCCGCGAGTGCCTGTGCGGTTCACGGACATCGAGCTCGACGACTGCATATTCGAGGGCGGCTCTTTTGCAGGGGTCAAGATAGTCGGGGCGGAGGTCGCAGGGATGACCATAGACGGCGTGTCGGTCTCGGACGCCATTGACGCATACCGAAGTAATAATTGAAGGCATGTGCAGGTGACCCATGGGCAAGAAAAAGACGTTTCGTGAGAAGTTGGCCGACCATAAGGAATTGCCGCGAGTGGAGCCGATCTCGGAGGGGATGAGTAGGAAGTGGGGCAAGGGCACCATCGTCATTCCGGCTGCCACGGAGGTCGACGAGATCATGCGCAAAGTGCGGAAACGCAAGTTGACCACGATCAACCAGATCCGAGAGGTACTGGCTCATCGACATGGGGCGACAATTGCCTGCCCAATCGTCACGGGCATTCACGCCAGGATTGCAGCCGGAGCTGCGGGGGAAGATGAGGCCGCTGGCAAGAAGCGTGTGACGCCGTACTGGCGGACGTTGAAATCGGGTGGGGAACTGAATGCGAAGTACCCGGGTGGGCTTCAGGGTCAGCGGAAGCGACTGGAGTCAGAGGGTCACAAGGTCGTGTCGAAAGGCGCTAGGATGTTTGTTCGTGATTACGAGAGGTTTCTGGCGACGGTTGAGTAAGCCGTGATTCTGAATCGCCTCGAATACGCCCTGATGAACAACCCAGTTCGTGCCGCAGTCCAAAAGCACATCGAGGCACGACGTCTGCTCCGGATGGGTGGCCGGATGGAAGGTGGATTGGCGCTTGAGATCGGCTGTGGCCGCGGCGTGGGAGTGGAATTGATGCGGCGCGTTTTCGGCGCGGCTAGGGTCGATGCGCTCGATTTGGATCATCGCATGGTCAAACTTGCCCGGGCGCGGCTGCTGCGGCGCGGTGTGAGTGGTCGCGTATGGACCGCCGACGCCACAGCAATCCCGGTCGCCAGCGCCACCTACGATGCGGTGTTCGATTTCGGCATCGTTCATCATGTTCCGGCTTGGCGACAGGCGGTGATGGAGATTGCACGAGTGTTGAAGCCTGGGGGACGTGTCTATGCCGAAGAAGTGTTAGGCCGATTTGTCTGCAACCCCCTGGTCCGCAGATTGTTGCGGCATCCGCAAGCTGACCGCTTTGATGCTAAGGAGTTCAGCAGCGCGCTTGAGGCGGCTGGGCTCACGTCGGTCGACACCGTGGAACTTTGGGGTGGGTTTGCCTGGTTTGTAGGAGAACGATCAGCGTCGTAGCCGGTGCGAAGCGCGGCCGGCCCGATGGGTTCATCCACGCCACGAGCGAACGATCGGAGGGAGCCCATGATAAACGGTGTTCACGCCCTGATCTACTCGAAGCAGGCCGATGATGTGCGTGCCTTCTTTCGAGATGTGCTTGGATGGCAATCTGTCGATGCTGGAGGCGGATGGTTGATATTTGCTGCACCACCTGCTGAACTCGCGGTTCATCCTGCTGAGGAAAGCTCGCACGAGCTCTACCTGATGTGTGACGATCTGTCGCGCACCGTCGCTGACCTGGAAAGCAAGGGCGTGAGCCTGGCCCGGCCCGTTACCGAGGAGCCGTGGGGCAGGGTCACCGCACTCGAGCTACCTGGTGGGAGCGTGCTCGGCCTGTACGAACCGAGCCACCCGACCGCCATATAGATCCATCGACTGTGATCCAGTAAGGAGGTCTGAAACATGCGATATGCCGTCGTCGCAAGTGTCGCCATCGGGCAGTTCTGCACGATAGCCTGCGGCCAGAATGGAGAGGTGACCAGACAGGACCAGCCGGCTGTGCAGATCGATCACGTCATAGTTGCCGTCTCGGATTTGCAGCAGGGCATGCAGCAGATCGAGCAGATGACCGGTGTCCGACCGGTCATTGGCGGCGAGCACCCCGGTCGCGGCACACAGAACGCGCTTATCGCTTTGGGTCCGAGACAGTACTTGGAGATCCTGGCGCCGCAAACCGATGCGGAGTTACCGGACGAGGTGAGCTATCTCGTGGATCTGGATAGTGTCACTCCGATGGGATTTGCTGTCTCCACGACGGACATTGAGAGCACCATCGCGTCTCTGCAGGAAAGCGGGTATGCAACATCGGATCCTGAGGCCGGATCCAGGGCGCGGCCTGATGGAGTAACACTGAGCTGGAACACAACGTTCATCGAGGATCCGGCGCTCGGCAGCGCTCCCTTCTTCATCAGTTGGGACTCCGGCTCGGCGCATCCCGCCACAACGTCGCCCGAGGGCTGTGAACTAACGTCGCTCGCCGTAATCGGCGCCGAGAGCGGCGAGCTAACGCGCCTGTTCGGTGTTCTGCAGCTGGGGGTTGCCGCGTCGATGAGCGACAGTGCGACTCCTGTATATGAAGTGACTCTTGAGTGCCCAGCGGGTACCGTTGTACTCAAGTGATTGCCCTGGCATCCAGCGCAAGCGGTTAGCACGCCGTTGACGATGCGAGTCCTCGCTCGAGCCTGAGAATACGATGCATGAACTGACGCAGAGACTGCTCTTTGCCCTACCCGCGTTCTTCGCCTGCTCGGCGGCGCCACCATCGTCCGGCGGCGGCCCTATTGATCAACTGTCGTGGATGTCAGGTTGTTGGGAAGCCCGGTCAGCAACGCACGTCACCGAAGAGCAGTGGATGGCACCCCATGGCAACAGCATGTTGGGCATGAACCGCGTCCTGCGCAACGGAGCACTAGCGGGCTACGAGCTGGTGGTGATACGCCAGGACTCCAGCGGACTCCTGTTCCAGGCTCATCCCTCGGGTCAAGCCTCTGCCGTCTTCGCGCAACTGACGCTGAGCGACACAATGGTGGTATTCGAGAATCCCGACCACGATTTTCCCCAGCGGATTGGCTACAGACTGCGAGGTACGGACTCGCTGGTCGCTTGGATCTGGGGTTCTTCGGACGGTGAAGCACGCAGAATCGACTTTTCCTATGAGCGGGTAGCCTGTGCTGGGCGGTAGCGAATCGTTGGTGGATCCACCGAGCTGCCACGACCCGGGCCGACTGAAACGGCGACAGAGTGACTGAGCGCGACTACATCCTGCGGATCATCGAGCAGGCGGGCAGTATCCTGAAGCACCTGCTGAGGCAGGTTCGCAGTCAGACCCTGAGCCGAGACCAGCTAACCTCCGACCTGCAGCGAGCGGCCCAGCTCGGAGGGCTCGATCTCGACATCCTGAGAATCTGTGATGCTGAGGGCCTTTGGCACGTAGTGGCGCTGAGTGGCGAAGTTGATCCAGCGCGCGCCTGGCTGGCTGCAGAGACGCTCTATCTCGATGCAATTGCCGCTGAAGCTGAAGGTGACGAACCGGCCGCGATGGCAAGCTACGTGAAGGCGGCAACTCTATACCGGATGATGGAACCCAACTGGGTACTTCCGACAGGCTTTCCGGAGGCGACAGAACGAATCGTGGAAATCGATGAGCGGCTGACAGCGCTGAGCAGCGAATGAGAGCGCTTGGTCGTGGAGTCGGTCGATGATAGCGTTTCGAAAGGCAGTTGCGGTTATCTGTCTGGCCACGTTCAGTCTGCTGATAGTGACCTCGAGCGGCACGGGTCCACTGGGAAGCGCGGCCCACTTCTCCATCCCCATCTTGTTGCTGTTGTTGCCCCTTGCCGTTGCAGCAGTGGGAATCGTGATGGGCGTTCATTGGTGTCGATGGTTTGGGTTAGCCGCCGCTTTGGCCGTGCTGCCGTGGGCGTGTGCTTTCGTATTCACCACGGGTTATGCAATCCCCGTGATACGGCCGAGGCTCGCGTTGGCCGCGTCGGTGCTGCTTTTCCTGAGCCTTACGGGCCCAGGCATGTTCCAGCACTTTGAGGGTCGCAGCGTTGCTGTAGACTGGAGCGGACCGCGGATGATATTGGTTCGCTGGACTGCGATCTGTAACATGGCCTCGGTCCTGGTGCTGTACTTCTTCGTGGTCGCCTACAACTACCGAGTTGAGTGGCACCACCTCGTCATGTTGTTGCTGCTACTCGCTCTCCTACTCGGAGTTCTGCTGGTGTGTTTCCAAAAGACGGCGGGACTCTTGATCGTGGCCTTGAGCTGTTTGCTGTTTGTGCCAGCCGGTACGTACTTCGTCTTACACGAGGCAGCGTTCCTTGGCGAGGCGCTCTTGTTCGCTTTGGTCTTTCTGCCCGGTGTTGGGACTGCTGTGGCTAGTATGATCGTATTTGGCAAACCGGTCTTGAGCTTCGGGTCGGAAGGTGGAGGTTGAGCTTGGGGCAGGGGAGCCAGAGCCGGACAGTGATGGGGAGACCACGTTGACTTTGGCATCTGTCGTGTTCGCGTGCTACGTGTCGGGAGCCGTCGCATTCACGCGGTTCTTCTTGCTCGCTGTGCGGTTGAAGAAGGAGCGTGTCGGGCCGCCTGCAAGCAAGGCGCACGAGTGGTTTCCCTGGCTGCCGGGACAATTCACGCCAACGGGACAACGCATGCGGCGCCAGATGACAATGCTGATGGTATTGGGATGGGTGTTCCTGATCCTGGGTATGGTGTTGTCACCGCGGTAGCGCTACTATCGCAAGATGGGGTCACGATCACAGCCGATGGGAGGAACTCAGGGAAATCACATGCCTGATCTGATTGAGAGTTGGACTGACCTACTTGGCCGCTACGACGGGTTGAAGGGGGGGCAGTGGTGCTTTCGCGGCGACTCTCACGGGCAGGATGGCTTCAAGACGAGTCTGGAACGGGCCGCGGTAGACAAGTGGGGCCGCAGCTGGAGCGAGCTTCCGGAGATCGAGGACGGCCTGTTGCGGCGCTTTCGACGTGAGGCACACCTATATCTCACTCACGAGCCGGCTGAGGGCGACAAGATCGGTTGGCTTGCTCTTATGCGACACCATGGGGCGCCGACTCGTTTGTTGGACTGGACGTTTTCTTTTTTTGTCGCCGTCTACTTCGCCATAGAGCGCGCGCGTCCCGACGAACCGTCGAGCATCTGGGCTCTGAACCTTAGCGTTCTGCGGGATGAGGTGGAACGATACAAGCACCTCCAACCACTGCTGCGAAGTGATCCCAACGCAAAGCAAGCGGCAACCGTCGAGGCGATCATCGACCATCTACCACGCCATCCACTCGTGTTCCCCCTGAACCCATGGAAGATGAATCGGCGCCTGATATTACAGCAGAGCGTTTTCCTGGTGCCGGGGGACATCACGAGATCTTTCATGGATAATCTGAGGGCGGTGGAACAGCCAGAGAACCTGCTGATTGAGTACCGGTTGTCGCCAGACAGGGGTTTTCTACAGGAGGCAACGCGAGAGCTGCTGGCAATGAACATGACGTCTGCCACGCTGTTCCCCGGCTTGGACGGTTTTGCCAGCAATCTCACGGCACTGATTCCGTTCCCTGACTTGCGGGCGGTTGATACTGAGGTTGGTCTCGAATAGTCGACGTGCTTGCTCGGGAGTGCGGTTCGTGGTGGGCACTGGGGCCGGTGATACCAGATAGGTGAGACACCGTGGCAGATCAGCCCGTTCTAGATGACCTTGCTCCGTGGTACCATTTCATCTTCGAGGATTGGGATGCGCACATCCATCGGGGTGCGACGGTACTACACCAACTGATAGAAGAGCAATGGGGCGCAGGATCTAAGAGGATTGTGGATGCCGCCGCTGGCATCGGCACTCAAGCGATAGGTTTAGAGAGTTGCGGACACAGGATGCTTGCGAGCGACACTTCTCGGCCGGCCCTGCAGCGGAGTGTGGCCGAGAGAAAGAGGCGGGGCCTGGGGTTCTCCGCGGTGCTGGCAGAGATGTCAAAGCTGCCGGTTAGGCTTGGGGTAGCTGACATACTCGTCGCTTGTGATGATGCGTTGCCTCGCCTAGAAACGGAGCTGGGGGTGCGTGGGGCGCTTTGGGAGTGGCACCGTTGCGTCAGGAGCGGCGGCGGGTGCGTAATTGCGATGTCGGACTGTGCTCAGCGTTACCCAAGTGGCTCTCGTCACGTGCGCCGCATGGGGGAGAGACCACTAGGCGACAAATGGTACGAGGTTCAGGAAGTCACAACGTGGCACGATGAGCAATACGACAGAGCGTTTGAGCTGACGGAGATTGGCGCTGCGACACCCTCGTTTGGCGTCAGTACTCGCTATCTGGCGATCTCGGTAGATCGGGTCATGATGTTGATGAGGGAGGCTGGGTTCGAGAATCTGCGGCGGGTCGACGAGAGGTTCCGCCAGTCAGTCATATTGGGTACGGTTGCCAGCTAGACGGGTAATGGAGGCCGAGTGAATCCAGAAGCCATGGCTCCGCATGGAGCCGCAATAATCGCCTACTTGCAGGGTGACTCGGACGCTCAACTCGTGATCCGACGGGACGATGGCTTCGAGACCCTGCTTCCGGTGGATCACTTTTTCCGACCACCATCGGAGTTCTCTCCGATTGAGAGGGCTGCGCTTGATCGCTGCGCCGGTTCAGTGCTGGACGTCGGCGCGGGAACTGGACTGCACAGTCTGGTCTTACAGGCGGGCGGCACGAACGTCACGGCAATCGACATATGTGCGCCGGTTGTTGAGGTGATGAAGCGGCGCGGCGTCCTGAACGCCCGTTGCGCTGATGTCCTCCGGTGTGATGATGGTCCGTTCGATACGATTCTGTTGCTCGGCCATGGCGTAGGTATCTTCGAAAACCTGCAGGGGCTGGGCGAATTCCTGGTACACGCTCGCGATCTACTGGAAGTCAATGGTCAATTGCTGCTGCACTCCATGGACGTGCGTCAGACTCAGGACGAGGTGCATCTGGCATATCACGAGGCCAACCGTCAGGCGGGACGCTACATCGGTGAAACGCGGATCCAGCTCGAATATGCGGGGGAGTGCGGCCCGTATTGTGGGTGGCTCCACGTTGACGCCGAGACGCTTCGGGTAGAGGCGCAGCAGTTCGAATGGGAGTGCGACGTCGTCGCGGAGCAAGAGGGAGGCGAGTACTTGGCCAAACTGACCGCCGGCGGCGGCTGACGTTGCGGGCCGGCGGCAAACGCACTGGAGGATATTTGCAGCTTCGCCCCGCCATCCGGGACGATCTTCCGGCGATCGTGGGCCTCCTCCAGACGAGTGAGCTTCCGACCGAGGACGTACCAGACATCATGAGCGCATTCGTGCTTGCTTACGACGGGTCCACTCTAGCGGGGACCGTGGCACTGGAGCGGTTTGGATCTGTTGGCCTGCTTCGCTCACTGGCGGTGGTGCCCGGGCTCAGGGGACGCGGTGTGGCGCGGAGACTGTGCGAGGACATTCTGAATGAAGCCTCGCGCCTGGGTGTGGCAGACCTGTATTTGCTCACGACCGATGCCGACGGGTACTTCGCTCGGTTGGGGTTCGCGATCATAGACCGCGAACAAACACCAGATGCGATAAGGCAGACCCGGGAGTTCGGCGATCTGTGTCCCTCCACTGCGATCGTGATGCACAAACGATTGACATGAGTACCGAGCAGAAGCGCCGGCTGGCTCTGATCGCCTTCATCGTGGTTCTCTTGGGAGCTTGGGCCTGGTGGACTACTCGGTCCCGACGGTCGGACGCGCTTGCAGTCGCAGAGTGCGTGCAGCTGTATGGCAGAGCTGTAACGGCTGCGGACACCCTAGAGGTAGACTCGGTGCGGCCGATTCAAGGGCTGACCCGCCAAACGACCTGCGGTTCAATGCGTAGTCAGATGATACTCGACCAGCGTTGAGGTAACACTATGACCGTCAGGGAAGAAGCGCAGCAGGTGTTATCACTCCTCAATCGCATCAACGAAGCCGGATTCGGATGTGACCTATCGCTCCTGGCAGAGTTGCTGGACGATGCCGTTGTGATGGTGTATCCCGGCTTCGGGGGCAGGGCTGAAGGCAAAGATGCGGTGCTGGCCGGCTTCGAGGATTTCTGCGCCAACGCACGGGTGATCGAACACTCGGAATCGGATCACCAAGTAGATGCTGTTGGCGGCACCGCTGTGGCCAGTTTTCGGTTTGAGATTGTCTACGAGAGGGGAGGTGGGACCTATCGGAGCAAGGGCAGAGACCTGTGGGTGTTTGGCCGTGAAGGGGAACGCTGGCGCGCAAGGTGGCGCACGATGCTGGACCTTAGTGAAGAATTGGAGGCGTGAATGACTTGTGACTACCTGCGGCGAGTCATGGTTCGTGACCTGGAAGCACTAGGTGAGGAGATACGGCTTTATCCCAATGAGGCAGACATGTGGAAGTGTCCACCGGGTATCGCGAATTCGACCGGCACGCTGGTGCTTCACATGGCGGGAAACCTCCGGCTCTACGTTGGGGCGCAACTGGGCGGTGTCGAATACGAACGCGATCGGCCTGCCGAGTTCTCCGATCGCGACATTCCCTTGGCGGAACTGGAAGATCGAATTGCGAATGCGATTGACGCGGTTAAGAAAGGACTCGACGCTCTCGACGAAGGCGAATTGGAGCAACAGTATCCGCTCGAGGTAGGCGGTGTGCGCCTGAAGACCGGGGTTTTCCTGACGCATCTGGCCACACATCTGGCCTACCATTTGGGCCAGGTAGATTACCATCGCAGGGTTGTTACAGGGCAGGTTGAGGGTGTTGGGGCGCAGTCGCTAACCATGATTAGCCAATGAAACCAACTGACGTGGCCGCTGCGTTTGTGGAGAGAATCAACTCAGGCAGTAGAGCGTGGACTTTGACTCCTAACATCGGATTGGGGAGCACTTATGACGGACCCGAGCAAGAGACACCGGTGTGAAGACTGCCCCGTGATGAAGAAGGCCGAGGCGCGACCTCGCTCCCTTATCGGGATCGTGTGGAAACTGCACACATACATTTGTCCCGGCTGGAAGGCGTATCAGCGTTCGCTGAAGAGAGAGGTGATGTAGTAGCCAAGCCGTCGCACTTGGTGAGGGACCACAATGATTGCACGGAGTAAGGTAGATCCGTTGGGGAACGCATGACGGTACAGCCCACTCGAATGCGGCCCAGATTCGCGCTCGAGTTCCCTGCTACTGCGGATGAGGTAATGGACTGTATCCGCTCCATGCTCGAGACCGAGGGGCCAGGATATGGCGGCACCTCGGCACGTCGCTGCGCCGAGCTGTTCGTTGACGAATCCGAGCGTCGATTCTGGTCGCCCCATCTGTCGATTCAAGTACAAGAACAGGGCAAAGGCTCCGTACTTAGCGGAAGGTTCTCACCACGCCCTGAGGTATGGACACTAATCATGTTCGTCTACTTCCTGATGGCGTTCGCGGTTGTGTTCGGGTCGGCGTACGGATACGTGCAGTGGCTGCTCGGATCCACTCCGTGGGGGCTGCTTGCTGTGCCCGGTGGTATTGCCGTCATCGTGTTGTTGCACGCGGCAAGCATTGTAGGCCAACGGCTGAGCGATGACCAGATGGAGCTGCTGCGTTCGAGGCTGGACACGCTGCTCGAGTGCGTTGCTGAGGCCAAGAAGGAGGGTGAGAGAGATGACGACTGAGGCAAGACTCCTTGGCGGGACGTCGTTGGGCCTTGTGGTCCTTTCGCTCATGCTCGTGGGATGCGGCCGGGGTGATGAATCGGTTGACCTGGAGGCTGATAGAACGATCGATCAACGCTCGTATCGCCTGGGCGGCATCGGAGCATTTGCCGAGATGGTGGGCGCCGGAGTCAAGAAGCTCGCCCTCAGCGCTCCCATGGACCCTGAAGAGATGGATGCTCTCATGGAAGACGCTGCGACGATCGCGGCCGATCACGGTGTGGAGCTATATCGCGAGACCGATTTCTTGGTGACCGATCTGTTCCCGGCTGAGCTGACTGCGGGCAAGCACGTGCTACTTATCTACCGCGACGCAACGAGAGGCGAATACTCGCTTCTCAAGCAGCTGAAATCCCAATTGGTGGAGTCCGGTGCTTACGATGAACAATCGCGGATCGAAGTAGCGCGCACATTCGGAGCGCTACTCAGCTACCCGGATGAGAAGATCGATGCCCTACTGGCAGAGGGAGGACCGAGGGATTAAGGCTCACCGCAGGACACCATCCACGGAGGACCGCGTGACGAGACTGTTGGAAGATGAAGTGCAATGCAGCATACTGATCCACGCGCCGGCGGAACAGGTTTACGATGCCTTTGCCACCGCCGAAGGGCTCGACGGTTGGTTCACTCACGGATCAACGGTTGAAGCTCATCCCGGAGGTGAGATCCGATTGCGCTGGAAGGATTGGGGGCCCGATTCGTACGAGGGAGAAGACGGAGGCCCGGTGCTCGAGGCCCAGCGGCCGCGTAGGTTCGTGTTCCAATGGCACACCGATAATCCCTCATACGCGACGACCGTTGAATTCGACATCGAGCCACACGAGAAGGGTACCGTAGTGAAGGCCCGCGAGCATGGATTCGAAGACACCCCCAGCGGCAGGCGCAAGCTGCTCGAGAATGCGTCCGGTTGGGGAGAGGCCTTGGCGCTGTGGAAATTCTATGTGGAGCACGGCTTGCGATATTGATCTCGAGCTGCTCGGTGAATTGACGGGACTTAAGTCGCGGAGGTGACAGTGATGAGCTCGGCGCGGACAGTCGCCTTGGTTATCGTGATGCTGGTGGGGTTATCCCTCATTGGTTGCGCTGGTCAGCAGGAGGTCGACGAGGTAGTTACGGACTGCGTCCGCAGCTTCTGTGGCTGCTGGACCGATGCCAAGTTGAGTTATGGAGCCACGGTCGTCGATGAAGACGATCAGCCCATCGCGGGAGTGGAGGTTGTTTGTGGCGGAGAGACCGAACCAGTTGCCCAGAGCGACGAGGCTGGATTGGTGAGGTTCAGTATCGAGACCCAGCACAGCCCGGGGTGCCACTACGCTCGCTGCAACAACCTGGTGATGCGACATGCATCGGGGGTGTACGCTGAACTGACGGTATCCACGACTGCGACCGATACGCAGCGAGTCGTCCTTGCTCGTTCGGGTGGAGGGCTCCGTTAGAAGACGGACAGCAAAGGGAGAGGCTGACCGCTGACAGCAGCCGCTCTACCTCGGGCCGGCTACAGCCGCCAATACTCTCCCCACGACTTCATTGAAAAAAGTACCAAACCCGCTTGGACTCGGTCCCAGTCGCACGATTACCATGTTGTACGACGGGATAATCAAGGTGCGCTGGCCCATGTAGCCCGCGGCCCAGTAGGCATCCTCAGGGACTCGGCTCATCGCACCGCCGCGGTTGAGCCAAAATAGACCTCCATAGCCCAGGTTCTTGTCCCCCGGTGCCGGCGTGCTTACGAACTCGGACCACCAATCGGGTAGGATTCGCTCTCCTTCCCATTCACCGTTCCAGAGGTGGAGCAGGCCGAAGCGAGTCCAATCCCACGCACTGCCGAAGTCGTACCCGGTCATGATGAAGTTGCCGTACGCGTCGGTCTCGAGCACGAAGTTCCGAGCGCCAATGCGATTGAATAGAGCCCACTGCGGAAACGTGAGGTACTCCTCGTCCATCGATTCAACTGTCTCCCGCACGACCTTGCCCAATGTGAGCGGATCGCTGTTGCGATAGCGGAACTGAGTGTTTGGAGCGATGTCGAGTGGTTGATTCACTGCGTGTTCAAACACGTTGATGGCGTCGAAGTAGATGCGGAAGTGTTCGTTCTCATTGGACCACGAATTCGGTCGGTTGAGTCCCCAATTCTGGAAATCCAACCCGCTACTCATGCGGAGCAAATGCTTGATCCGGATCTCGGCTCTGGGATCATCGGCGCCCTGCCACTCTTCGACTGGCGCCGGGTCATCTATGTAAAAGTGTCCCTGTTCGACCAACACACCAATTAATGCGGCCGTGATGCTCTTGCCCATGGACCAACTGATCTGGGGAGTGTTCTTGGTGAAGCCGGGCGCATAGCGCTCGCCGATGATCTTGCCTTCATATGCGATAACGAGCGCGCGCGTGTTCTGGTCTTCTTGTGCCATAGCCCATTCGAGTGCTGCTGTCAGCTTCGGTTGGTCTACTCCATCAGGGATGGGTGCGTGGGCGCCGACGTCACCGGTTGGCCACGGCTGTGTTGTCGGATCCGGCAGTACCGTGGGGATGTCCACCGGAGTGAAGTACACGTTGTCCTCGCCCGCGGGTAGAATTGTGCAGCCCTGGTCTCCGTTGTACTGAGCGCTGCGCGGCGTGATACCGTCGCCGTGAACGGTCGCGCGACGAGCCCGACCATCGATTTCGAAGTCGAATTCGTCTCTCCACGCGAAATCGGGGAAGCGTGCGATGTCTTCAGCCAGGACTTGCTCGGCCGACCTTTGGTAGTCGCGGCCCACGACCCACATTCCGGCGCAGAGGTGATGGGCCGCCATCGCGGCTGCATGCTCGCGAGCCTCTGTGGAGTCCTGGGCGACGAGCGTGCATGAGCAAATCGTGGTGCACAGGTACATCAGACTGAGAATGCGAGTAGTCGAGGTCGATCTAGGCGACATCGGTCCTGGCTCCAGGTAGGGACTCCTTATACTATGTGTCCTGGATCGACAACGCACCATGCGCATAACCATCATCACTGTAGGCTCAACCGGCGACGTCCACCCGTACGTAGCGTTGGGAGTCGGTCTCCAACACGCGGGCTTCCAGGTCCGAATTGCTACACACGCCCACTACGAGCAACTGATCGTTGGGCGCGGTCTCGAGTTCGCGCCTGCCCGCGGAGATCCTCGAGAGGCAGTCGAGAGTGACGCCGGACAAGCATGGCTACAGACCGGCGAGAACGTGCTGGCGTTCGTGCGCCAGATGGCCAACGTGATGGGCTCCATGATGGTAGGAGCACTGAGTGACTTCTGGGAAGCATGCGAAGATACCGACGCTGTCGTGTACTCGGTGCTCGGTTGGTTGGCGGCGCACCATATCCTCGAGAAGAAGCGAATACCAGGAATCGCAGCATATCTGCAGCCGTTTACGCCAACGGCATCGTTCCCACCAGTAGGAATGCCATCGATGGCGAGCTTCGGATGGTACAACCGCTTGCTGTACCGTGTCGGAGAACAGGTCTACTGGCAGGTCTTCCGCGAGTCAGTCAACGGGGCGCGAGCAGAGGCCCTCGGTCTGCCACCGATGCTGCGGAAGGCCCCGTTCTCCGAGCAACGACGGCGACGGCAGCCCGTCATGTATGGATACAGTCCGTCGCTCCTTCCAGAACCGGTCGACTGGCCGGACTTCGCGCATACAACCGGCTACTGGTTTCTGCATCGGTCATGTGATTGGATTCCTCCGGATGATTTGCTCCGGTTTCTCCACGACGGTCCAGCCCCCTTGTACGTGGGCTTTGGCAGCATGCACTCGCGGCAATCCAGTGCGACTACGGCGCTTGTGTTGGATGCGCTACGCATGACTGGTCAGCGCGGCATCGTCTCCACCGGATGGGGCGGGCTGTCCAGTGACCGTCTTCCCGACAGCGTATTCGCGGTCGAATCGGTGCCGCATGACTGGCTGTTTCCGAGGATGGCGGCCGTGATTCACCATGCCGGAGCGGGGACGACTGGCGCGGGACTCCGCGCAGGTATTCCCACCATAAGCGTACCGCACTTTGGAGACCAGCCGTTCTGGGCCCGCCGCATCCATAGAGTCGGGGTCGGCCCCCGTCCGATTCCCCGCAAGCGGCTCACCGCAATCGGCTTAGCACGAGCGATCGAGACGGCTGTATCGAACAGCGAGATGCGAGAGCGGGCGGCGGCCATGGGCACGCGTGTAGGGAACGAGGACGGAGTAGGGAGGGCAGTCGAGCTGGTGTCTCAATATTTAGGAAAGCCTAAATAGTCCGATTCTATTTGATCTTGGTCTAAGCTCAATCAAATCAATGACTTGTGTCCAGATGCTCAGCCACGGGCCCGCCGTGAGTAAGGTGGAGATTCGCGTCTACTGAGTATCCGGACGTTAGACCAACTGGTTGAAACTACAGGTTCAACCCTGCCGTATATAATGCATGGTCGAAGGCCAGTGAGAGAGGGTCTGCGTGTCACGGAGATAGGGAATGCCACTTCCACGGTTCGAAAAGCTGCCACAAGAAAAGCAGGAGAGGATCCTCGAGGCGGCGGCCAAGGTGTTCACTGAGCATGGTTACGAGAAAGCCTCGCTTAACCTGATGTTGGCCGAAGCCGGTATCAGCAAAGGCGCCGCGTATTACTACTTTACCGACAAGGCAGACTTGGTGGCGACGGTTGTTCAGCGCTTCTGGCTCGAGTCGCTGCTTGGTAGTCAGGGTGCTCTCGAAGAACTGACTAAGGAGGGTTTTTGGCGCACGGTGGCAGGTCTATACCTTCACCCTTTCGGTGATGCCGAAGAACGCCCGTGGCTGCTCGGACTGAGTCGAGCAGTGTGGGAGTTGCCGCGCCACATGCTGAAAAGTGGCCCGCTCAAGTCGGTAGCCGAAGCAGCAACGGACTGGATGGCGGGATTAATCATGAGAGGGCAGGAGTTGGGTTTGGTGCGCGATGATGTTCCTCGTGGCCTATTGATAGAACTGATTTGGATGATGGACGGAGTGCACGACCACTGGCTGGGGAGGCACTGGAAGTCGATGAATCCTGCCGAACGCGAGCGAATCACGAAGCTCTTTGTGTCGTTGCTTCAGAGAATGCTGGAGCCACCGGCAAGCCGGGAGGCCGCATGAGTGTGTCTACGATGCGGTCTTGGTCACCCGAACTGCAACAAGCAGTTGCGCAGCGACTAGGGTCGCTTGCCTTGCTGGTGGCCGGGGTGGAGCTGCTCACGCTACCGCTGTCGGTCTACTTCGGATTCCTGCCAATGGCCGGTGTGGACTACCTGATACTCTTGGGGTGGGTGGTGGCCAGCCTACTCATCTTCTACTGGTCTCGGGCCAAACGCTTTACACCTTGGGTCCTGCTTCACGTCGGTTACGTGTATGCGGTGGTAAGCGCGTTTGCGCTGGGCATCACGGTCAACAAGATACCGCTACCCGAGGTGTTGATTCCGGCATGGTCACCCGTAGCCGTTTGGGCGTTCATGTTCCCGGTGATTATTCCCGCTCGGCCTTGGAAGGCTCTGTTGATCGCATTCTCGATCGCCGCGATGGACCCGCTGAGCTACTTGACCTTGGTGGCGACCGGCAGTCTTGCGGCAGACGGTTTCCCCGTTGCTCGCTTCCTGCCCAATCTGGTGGTAGTGCTCTTGGTTCCGTTCGTATCGCGCATAGTCTACCAGCTCGGGTCCGAGGCAACCAAGGCACAGGAGCTGGGCAGCTATCTTCTGACGGAGCCACTCGGCAAAGGGGGTATGGGCGAAGTGTGGCGGGCAGAGCACCGCATGCTTGCCCGGCCCGCCGCGGTCAAGCTGATAAGGCCGGAGGTTCTTTCCAAGAACCGGAGCTACGCGGCGACAGTAGTGCAGCGCTTCGAGCGTGAGGCGCAGGCCACTGCGCAGCTCACGTCACCCAACACCGTTCAGATCTACGACTTTGGCACCACCGATGACGGCACTTTCTTCTATGTAATGGAACTGTTGGACGGTGTCGATCTGGAGACCATGGTGAAGCGGCACGGCCCCATCTCTCCTGAACGGACCGTGCACATATTGCGGCAGGCTGCGCGTTCACTGCGGGAAGCTCACGAGCACGGACTGATCCACCGCGACATCAAGCCGGCAAACCTGTTCTTGTGTCGTAGCGGTGGGATCACCGACTTCGTGAAGCTGCTCGACTTTGGCCTCGTGACTACGGCGTTCGAGAGTGACGTGCTCCAAGATGTGAACCTCACGCGTGAGGGGTTTGCACCCTGCACTCCTGGATACGTCGCACCGGAGGTCGCGTCGGGCCGCAGGGACATCACAGGTGCAGCCGACCTCTACAGCCTCGCTTGCGTCGCGTATTGGATGTTGACCGGTGAAATGGTATTCGATGCCAACACTCCGATGGAACTCATTGCCCAGCACGTGTCCTCGCCGCCTGATAGCCCCGCGGAACGAAGTCCGTTTGACGTGCCAAGTGAGCTTGATCAGCTGATTCTGCAATCCCTGTCAAAGGACCCAGAGGAACGTCCGCAGTCGGCGCGCGAGCTGGAGCGATCGCTGGAGAGAATCTCGTTCAAGAAGCATTGGACGGAGGATGAGGCAGCCAAGTGGTGGGCCCTGCATCAGCCGACTCGACGCAGTTCGTCTGAGATGATGGAGCTGACCGGATCGGGAACGCTGGTGCACGCTGTGCGGTAAGGGCACTACCCGGTCTTCGCTTGATACCTCGCTTCCTCATCAAACACGTCGATGACCTTGACCCGACTGTGAAACACGGCCGAATGAATCACCCCACTTGGAATGAAGTAGCTGTCACCTTTGCCGTACAGTCTGCTCTCACCACCAATAGTGAGCGTCATCTCTCCCTCGAGTACCACACCGAACTGAGCACCATGCGAGTGCTCGGGCACTTCGCCGATGGATGCGATGTCCATGAAGACCGCTTGCTGATCATCTCCTTGTAGCAACCAGCCTTCTACTCCGTCGAACGAGATGTCTGCCATTGGCAGGCGCGTGATCATTTCTGGGTAGTCCAT
>JBDHHP010000049.1:0-25734 GCA_039589275.1 Gemmatimonadota bacterium
TCAGCGTGGGATCTACACCGGCCATGAGTTTCGTCGAGCGACTCGACGGGGTCACTGAGACGCGACCCGGCAACTACGCATTGTATGACTACAGCCAAAGCGTAATCGGGTCCTGCTCGGTGCGGGACTGCGCCGTTACCGTCTTGGCGAGCATCATCTCTTCACAGCCAGGGATGACCCATTCAGTGACGGACGCCGGCGCCCTCGCCCTGTCGAAGGACACCGGGCCCGCAGACGGCCGGAGCACGATGGGAGAGATCTTCGAGGACTACGCCGGCGGCACTCTGAGCGATGAGATTCGCGTCGCTTCGGTAAGCCAGGAAACCGGCAAGGTGAGCACCCGACTGCCGGTGGGTTCGAAGGTGAGGATCCTCCCCAATCACGCCTGCCTCACCGTGCCCCAGTTCGATGAGTTCCATGTTGCGCGCGGCGATGAGTTGGTAGACCGCTGGAAGATCTGGCGCAGCAGATAGCCGAGAATTTCCGGGAGAATCAACAGTGTTGCATGAACCTCACAAGATAAAGACCGTACGCTTGCACTCCTTCCCATCCCCGGAGGATCGCAAACAATACCTGGCCGAATCCAAATTCAACGTCTTCAACCTGACGCCGACACAAGTCACGTTTGACATGTGTTCCCTGGGTACCAGCGCGGTCAGCCAGGAACAACTTGCCGGGCAGTTGGTTGGCGACGAGGCATATGCGGGCTCGCGCAACTTTGAGGCGCTCGAGAGCGCTGTGCGTACGGTATTGGGACATACCTACGTCTGCCCCGCGCACAATATCCTTGGTTGTACCAAGCTCGTCGTTTCAACCATGGTGCCGAGCGGTTCAGTAGTGCCCAGCAACGCGCGCACGCGCCTGGATGTGCTGAAACCGCTAGGTGTGAACTACCCCAACGTGCGGCATCAAGCCGAACCTATCTTCACAGGGAACGTGGACCTCGAGAAACTGAAGGCAGTGCTCGAGGACAGCAACGTCGCGATTGTTGGTCTACAGGCCTTTGCGGACGGACAACATCCGTTGAGCCTGGAAAACCTGCGAGCAATCCGGGCTTTAGCCGACCGGTACGGAAAGCGCTTGGTATGCGATGGCTCGCGTATCATAGAGAACGCCTGGTACATCCAGCGGCACGAGGCCGGTCAGGCTGATCGGTCAATTGCTGACATAGTACGACAGATCGTGAAGACGACTCATGTCTTCCTGTTCGACGGTGCCCAAGACGCCAAGACAAACACAGGAGGGATCCTCACCACCGACAACCCTGACGACCACGAACGGCTGATGAACGAAGTGGTTGTGTACGAAGGCCTGCACACGTACGGCGGCATGGCGGGACGGACTATGGAAGTCCTAGCGCGTGGCCTGCTCACGATGTGCGACGAAGCCGAAGTCCACTGGGTCATGCACCAGACCGAGCAATTCACCCAGCGGTTGCGAGACGGTGGCGTTCCCCTGGAGCGCGGTTGTGACGGGGCATACCTGAAAGCCTCTGAGTTCCTGCCCCACGCCGGAGAGCAAGCGCAAGACACGCTATCCGCCGCACTCTACATAGCTTCGGGCGTTCGCGCCCTCGCTCAAGGACTCGTGGGACGGGACGACCTGGTACCGGTACAGATACCCCGTCTCGCCATGACCAACGAGCAGCTAGACCAAGTGGCCGCCGCGATCATTAGCCTTTACAATCAACGCGACCAGATAACGGCCCTCCAGCCGTCAGTCACCGGATCCTGGCGCGACCTAATGGAATACCGCTGGGTATTCCCGCACTTGGACCATTATGAGTTCGAGTGCTTTCCGTATCAGATCCACACTGTCGAGAAGGTAGGCGTGCTCAACCGCGATGAGCGCGAACGGGCCGTGCGTGAGGCTGGCTACAACACGTTCTTGCTCCGCTCGGCAGACGTGGCCATCGACCTGCTCACCGACTCCGGAACGTCCGCCATGAGCATGGACCAGTGGGCTGCGTACGACGGCGCACGCGCCAGTGCCACAACTAGCGACGAGTACCACGAGTTGGTCGATGTGATGCGGCAGATCACGGGTTACGAGTACATAATCCCGACACACCAGGGACGGGCCGCCGAGCACATACTCAGCCAGATAATGATCCAGAAGGGTCAATTCGTGCCCGGCAACATGTACTTCACTACCACCAAGCTGCACCAGGAAATGGCGGGCGGTGTATTTGTCGACGTGATCGTCGACCAGGCCCACGATCCCCAACTCGACTACCCGTGGAAGGGAAACATCGATCTCGGCAAACTGAAGGCGTTGGTCGACCAGCACGGAGCCGACAAGGTCGCTTACGTGTCGTTCGAGCACTCGGTGAACATGGCGGGCGGTCAGCCGGTGAGCATGGACAACATGAAGGAGGTGTATCAGTACTGTACCGCGGCGAGTATACCCGTGTTCTTCGACGCAACTCGTTTTGTCGAGAACGCATACATGATCCAATGGCGGGACTCCCGCTACCATGATGTCAGTGTGGCCGACATCGCACGTGAGATGATGACCTACGGTGACGGGTGCACCATCAGCGGCAAGAAGGACTTCCTAATCAACATTGGCGGAGCGTTGGCGTTTCGTGACAACACCGACTGGACTCAAAAGGCCGAAGACCTGCTCCGCATCTACGAAGGCAACGTCACTGATGGAGGCCTAGCCACTGCCGACCTGGCCGCAATCGCGATCGGCCTCAGGGAGATGGTGGACGATCGCTACATCAGATCGAGAGTGCAGCAGACGCAGTTCCTCGGGCAGTTGTTGCTCGACGCCGGCGTCCCCATCGTCACACCGCCTGGTAGCCATGCCATCTTCATCGACGCCAAGCGCTTCTTACCGTGCATCGACCAGGACGAGTATCCAGCGCAACGCCTGGCCGCAGAGATATTTGTCGAAGCCGGCGTAAGAGTGATGGAGCGCGGTAACGTATCGAAGGGGCGCAATCCGGAAACCGGAGAGAATTACCGGCCGGCGCTCGAGTTGGTGCGACTCACGATCCCGCGGCGGGTTTACACCAACGATCACATGCGCGCAGTGGCCGACGCCATAATAAGGGTCTTCGATCGGAGGGAGTCGATAAAGGGACTCAAGTTTGTGTACGAACCTGAGAAGCTCAGGTTCTTCCAGGGGAGGTTCGAGCCGGTGTAGGCGCACAGATGCCCATGCATCTTAACGCGCAGACAGGAGCGCTGTCGTCATGTACGGCAGCGCCACTGCCGCTCAGCTCCTCAGGCTTGCGACTACTTGATCGATCAAGACCTCGGGAAACGCGCCGCCGGTTTGTAGCGTATCCCGGTACCGCAGAACGGCGTCTGCAACCTCCACGAAGTTGCGTGGCACCCGCTCGATCCGCTCCGCATGCTCCGCAGCTCTGGTCGCCGACGTGCGCTCCAGCAGCTCATCGAGATCCGCGGTATCGCGCCCGCGAATCATCGACAGTGCCGCACCGGCAAGCAGCAGATGGGGCAGCGCAGAACCGTCAGGTAGTCGAAACTCAATAGTCCTAGGTGCCACCGGATTGCCTTCCTCATCCGTGGGCACGGCGGGAAGCCTAATCAGCGCGGAGCGATCGAACTCACCCCAAAAGATGCTGTTAGGTGCTTCCTTCGCTTGAGCGAGTCTTGCGAACGAGCCCTCGACCCTGTTGCCGAACGCCATCAGCGCTCCACCGAGTTGTACCAACCCCCCAATCAACCAACGCGCCGGGTCGGTGAGGGTACCGGCATCATCCCAGATATCGACTGGTTTTCCATCCTTCACGGGAGCCAAGTGGAAGTGCAGCCCATTGCCGGCGTGGCCTTCCAGCATCATGGGGTCGGTGTTGCAGCGCATGCCGCGCTCGTGCGCCAGATTGCGCAGCACCCATTGCGTGAGCAGCGTCGCTTCGGCGGCTTCCGGTAACGGGCTCAGGGACAGCTCGATCTCATGCTGTTCCCATATGACGCCGGTTGTCTCACGCGCCTCGATGTACCCGACCTCACTGTGTCCGTACTTGACCTTGACGCCGAGATCGGCCAGGACGGCAAGCGCCTGCCGCCGCAGCGCCTCACCGAACACAAAGGGTGAGCTGGCATGGTATCCACGATCATCGGCACCGTAGATATCGGACTCGTCGCGGCGCTTCCCAAGGAAGTATTCGACTTCACCCAACGCCCAGAGCTCGCACCCCGCTTGTTCCCGCAACATGTGGGAGGCCCGGCGCAGGATGGTGTCGGGTGACTGAGGCAGCGGACCACCATCCGTTCCCGCGTGACCGCACATCAGCACCAAGGTGGGTTGCGCAGCAAACGGATCCAAGAATACGCTTTCAACTCTGGGACTGAGGACTATGTCCGATGAACTTGGCCTGATGCCGGCTCTGGGGAAGAGAGATGATCCGTCGGCACGCTCGCCGCCCTGCACGATGTCACGTAGGTGTCCAACGCTCTGAGGCACGAAGTCGAGCGTCTTGAGCCAGCCGTCACCACCTACATGCATCAAGCTGACTATCTGAGTATTGTGGCTACTGTAGATCCCCACCAGGTCGTCGACCGTCCACTCCGAGCGTGGCTTCCCCAACTCCCGCTCCAGGCTCTGGCTCGGCAGAGCTGCACTTCTCTCTTGTGCACTCATTTCCAGACCTTCTCCAAAAACTCCTGGACCTCAGGCACGCCACCTTGCAGCACGAGGTAACCGTCGTGCGGTTCGCGCTCGGTGACCTCACCGGCGATGACCTCTGTCATTAGGCGTCGGACGGCGTCCGAGTCGTCGGGGTAGGCGCCCAGCGCCCAGCCCAGCTTGATGTATGCGACCTCGGGAAGCATGTTGTCGAGCGGTACGACCCCCAGCTCGAGGATCTCGCGTCCCGTCTCGTACACGTGCATCTGCACGAAGCCCCACAACGTCTGCAGGGTCATGTACACCTGAACGCCAGCGTCGCGGGCCCGCTCCAGGGCCGGATAGATCTTGCGATTCACATGACCCAAACCCGTCCCCGCAATGATCATCCCTTTGTAGCCGCAGTCAACCAGCGAGTCGATTACGTCGGGCTGCATGCCAGGATAGTAGTAAGCCAACGTGACCTTCTCTTCGAAGACTGCCGTGACCTCAACCTCCCGGTCATCACGGCGCGGCAGGAAATCGTACTTGAGCGGCGTGGTTTTCCCCTGCTCCACCATAGCCAAGGGTATGTCCCCTATTGTCCGGAACGTACTGCGATACGAGCTGTGCATCTTGCGCACGCGTGTGCCCCGATGGAGCAAGTTGTAGCGATCGGAGGTCGGGCCAAACATGCATACCAGCACCTCGGCGATCGGGCCGTGTGCGGCTGCCCAGGTCGCGTTGATCAGGTTCTGCGCCGCGTCGGAAGACGGTCGGTCGGACGAGCGCTGGCTGCCGACCATGATGATTGGGACCGGCGGTCGCTGCACCATGAAGCTCAATGCAGCCGCTGTGTGATGCATGGTGTCGGTACCGTGGCCTATGACTATGCCGTCATACCCCTCCCTTATTGCCTCCCCCGCTTTCTCCGCTAGCATCAGGTACTGCTCTGGCCCCATGTTCTCCGAGAAGACGCCAAACAGCTTCTCGGTCTCGAGGTTGCAGATGTCTGCCAGCTCGGGGACCGACCCATACAGTTCTCCCGGACTGAACGCGGGGATGACCGCACCGGTTCGATAGTCCAACCGAGACGCAATGGTACCACCCGTACCCAGCAGCTTGACCCTGGGGTGGCTTGGATCTGTGGGAAATTCCTGCTCCGGGATTTTGTAGTGTGCCTCGCGATAGCCCGTCTTCTCCAGTGAGATGATGGTGTCGTGTCGCAGTCCGACGTTGTAGCCACTGCTCAGTTTGAGCACGATATGCTCTTCGTCGCTGGTCTCGGAGCGCGGCAGAACCAGACCCTCGAAATCGCCGCGTGACGTTCTTGCCTTAACGTCACTCCAAACTGTGACATCAAACCGTTGCATCAACTCGAGGCACGACCCCCGGTAGCCCTTGTAGCGATCGTCGACTTTGCTCACGGAATCACCTCATGAGCGGCTGCTTTGAGAGCATCTTCTAGTCGCGCCTCGACAACTGCTGGATCGAGTTTGCCGAGGAAGTGCGCCATTAGTTTTCCCATTCCCCATTCGGCCACCACGGAGTGTGGTTTGCCCGCCAGCGCTGAACTGGCCTCAACGACTTCGCCGATCCGCGCATCCAGCGCGGACTCATCTTCGGGACGTTTGACATAGGAGCCTAGGACTTCGGCCACATCACTGCCGGGGTATTGAATCAGCGTGTCAAGAACGCGCTCCAGCGCCTCCAGGCGCATCTCACCCGACTCCACTGAGCGGACGATAGATGTCAGACGCACGGCGCTCGGCAGCCTTCGAAGAAGACCTCTCCTCCGATAATGCGGTATGCGTTTCTCCAGTACCGCGGCCAAACGTCGAGCGACCGGAGCGGAGGCAGGCTTAAGGCGGTCGAACAAGTCGGCCCAATCCGATCTCGCGAGATGGCGAGCCATACGGGGATCGAGCCCGATTTCCGTGTAACGCTGTTCTCGCTCCCAAGGAGCCTCCGGCATGTGAGCCGTGATTTCATGAACGACTGCATCGCGTATCGGCAACGGAGGGGTATCAGTATCGGGATACATCCGGTCGGGACCCGGAAGGATGCGCTCGAAACCGTTCGTGCCGTCGCGGAACGCCTGTCGCGTCTCTGCAGGGACTCCAACCACCGCATCCCGTGCGCGGATGAACAACTCACGAACGGCCGTTGCCGCGTCCTGCTCATCTGCCCACACCACCATCATCGCGTCGCCATTGCCGGCCTTCAGTTGTTTCTTCAAAGTGCGCCACTGTCGCGGGTCGAGCCCGTAGTCCCCAAGGTCTGAGTGGATCATGAAAGGGCGATGGGTTGGGCACGCAACCACGCGAATCCTATCTGCAAACTCGCGCGCGAATGTGACTCCAGGTTGGGTACGATGCGTGAGAAGGCCTCCGAACCCCGGCAGTCTGACCGCGCAAACGGTCTCACCACGATCAAGGGCCTGCTGGATCGGAGCGAACTCGCTGTCCGCCAGGATCACGCTGGCGTCAACAACATCGGGGGAAACCTCCCAGGGGAGTCCAGCATCGGGAACGCTGAGCATCTGTTGCCGCACACCGCGCCGCTCCAGCTCTGCCCGTACCCGAAGCAGGTTCAACTGTCGGAAAGCCTCGACATGAACCAACAGAGGAAGTCCGCGGTGGTTGTCGACTCCCTTGATTTCAATGCGTCGTCCACCGGCAACGGACACGTTGACGTCCTGCCGTGCCACCCCGGGGCCCCGCCGAACTTTCCCAGTCGATTGGGCAACGTGCGCGAGCAGCCGGCCGGCGGCCTGCAGCTCGAGTGGTGTAAGCAGTTCCGGTTCTGTAACCACCTCGGTCAGGGGTATTCCCAAGCGGTCGGTTCCAAAGGTGACTCGATGGCCGACATCGGCGATTTCACGGCACGAATCCTCTTCCAGCGACAACTGACGGATCTTCAAATCCCGACTCACACCCAGTTCCGAAACCCGAAACGGTATCGCGCCGGTCAAGCCGACCATCGCCGTGCGCTGGAAACCGGTTGGAATCGAGCCATCGAGATACTGCTTGCGCATCACGTGCAGCTCCGACACCAAATTGAGATTGAGCAGTCGCGCCATCTCAATGGCGATCCGCACTGCTTCATCATCAACCTCGAAAGGCGGCGTGTCATCCATCTCATAGGTGCAAACCGAGCCGCGCTCCAACCGGTAGACAATTTCCTTCCGCGTCTTGAATTCCATTAGCGCGGTCCCGTCGTACTCCCCCAGCTCACTGAGAGTGGGACGCATATGGCGGAGCACTTCGGCGTCGTAGCTCCTCGCGCGACGCCCAGCGGGACACCGACAGAACAACTTTGAACGGGTGAGTAGCTGCTGGTGCACCTCCAGACCGGACATGAACCCCAAGGTCTCATAATCCGCGGCCGACATCTCGCCAATCTCACGGTCCGAGAAATCGAGCGGTGGATCGGTCCGAGGATTGTGGTCGCCGGGCGGGCGTGGGCCGGCTTGGTTAGGGTCCGTTTCGTTGCTCATCTCAAGCGAGTTGGTCTAGTTGGTGCACCGTGGACGGCGCTGGTGGTACCTGAGCTTGAAACAAGATACCGCAGCTAGCGCACGTACGGGATCACCCCCCACAATGCGCTCGGGCGGTTGCTGTTGCGGTGACGCTCTCCTGCCTCCATTCTAATGACGTCGACTAAACCTCTTCCGGAGCGCGGCATGAAGCATTCAGTGCTAGGTCTAACCTTGCTGGCAGTCACGGCTCTCCCGCTAGACGCCCAGGAGGCGGGACCGGAGATCGTGAATGAACGAAGTAGCGGGGTCCCTTTCCCCACCCGCCTGACTGTGCCTGGGGGTACAGCACAACACGTGTTGACTGGTACGGCAATCCGCACCAAGACCTTCCTCAAGGTCAAGGTATATGCGTACGGTCTGTACGTGGACGTTGTTGCTGCCAAGGCCACTCTAGCATCATACGCAGACCAGTCTGTGTCGAGCCTGGAACGAAACGACGCCTTCTATCGGCGCATCTTGGACCGGGATTTCGCAATGACTCTGCGGCTAGTCATGACTCGTGACGTCGGTGGTGACGACATGGCCGATGCGTTTGACGGAGCACTGCGTCCGCGGGTCCAGCGCGCGGCCGCCGAGATGGACATGCCAGGCGGCGAGGCCGCGCTGGATCAGTTCCGTTCTTACTTCAGCCTCGATGAAATGACCAAGTCCGCCGAGATAGTGTTCTCCTGCTCGCCCGAAGGACTTCTGACGACCTCGGTGAAAGAAGAGGAGCAGACGCCCATCGAGTCCGACGCACTCTGCTGGGCCCTGTTCGATGTCTACTTAGGAGAAAAGCCGATCTCGGGTGACGGCAAGAAGAGGGTGATCGGGCGGTTCCCTCAATTGTTAGCGGGTAGCTGACAGGGGAAAGGGGAAAAAGGAACGGGGAAAGGCCCACACAGCCCTTCCCCGTTCGCACATCCGGTCTCCGTATCACTGCCGCTGGTACACGACTTCTCCTTCCACCATCGTCATATCTACCGTTGCGTCTGGGATCGCGACCGGATCGATCGTGAGTATGTCGTCGGACAATACCACGAGATCGGCGTACTTCCCCGGCTCCAGGGTACCTAGCACGTCTGCCAACCCGATGGCATAGGCGTTGGTCGCCGTGTACGCCGTCACGGCCTCGACAACGGAAACTTTCTGCTCGGGAATCCAGCCACTCGGGTTGGCGCCGTCTATCGTCTGTCGGGTCACTCCGGCATAGATACCCAGCAGTGGATCGATCGGAGCCACGGTCCAGTCGCTCCCGAAGGCAACGCGCGCGTCGGCATCCAACAAGTCACGGAACGCGTAGGTGGTCTTGATTCGGTCGGGCCCTATGCGTTTCTCGGCCCAGCGCCCATCGTCAATCGCGTGGTACGGCTGCATCGAGGGCACTACGCCCTCCGCCCCGAAGCGAGCAATCGCGGACCGGCTCAGATGCTGCGCATGTTCGATTCGAAAGATCCTACCGTCGTCACCATGTGTCGCTCTGCACTCGGCAAACACGTCCAGCAGCCAATCATTGGCCTGATCACCGATCGCATGAACGATCAGCTGCATGCCTGCCTCATCTCCCTCCAGGATCGACCGCCGCAGCTCCGTCGTGTCGGTGACCATGAGCCCCGCGGTGTTGGGTTCGTCTGTGTACGGATCGTAGAACCAGGCCGTGGTCGACCCCAAAGATCCGTCTACGAACGCCTTGAGACCGCCCCAAAACAGTCGGTGATCGCCCCGACCGTGATCCTCCACGTATTCGATCAGCCTCGCCCGCGTGGACAACGGCACCACTGCGAACACCCGCAGGGGCAATCCATCGGCCGCGCGCGCCCGCCGGTAGGTCTCGAGACCAGCCCAAGACCCCATATCTGCCACATACGTGACGCCGCGCTCCACCGCATGCGCCGCCGCCGCCTGCAGCGCGCGGTCCAACTCTGCCTCAGTTCGCTCCGGAATCACCCTGCCTACCAGTCCCTGCGCCTCGTCCTTGAGAACGCCTGTGGGACGACCGTCGGAGTAACGCACTATGGTGCCGCCCGGCGGATCCTGCGTGGCAGACCCGATTCCCGCCAACTCTAACGCCTTGCTGTTTGCCAGACTCATGTGGCCGTCGAGCCGGGTCACGAATACCGGAGTGCCTGGCGTCAGGGAATCGATCCAATCACGGCGCGGTAGCTCTCCACCCCACAGCTCGTGGTCCCACGTACCGCCCATCACCCACTCGCCTGAGTGAGCCGCCGCATACTCACCGATACGCTGTGAAAACTCAGCTGGAGTCGCTGCATCCCGGAGCTGCACGCTCGCCAATGCGAAACCACCGTCGATGAAATGGGTGTGCGCATCCATGAAGCCGGGCACCACGCGCCGTCCGTCGAGCTCGATTCGCTCCGTGCGCGGCCCCGCCATCTGCTCAACCCTCGAGTCCGATCCCACCTCGAGGATCTTCCCATCCTTCACCGCGACCGCTGTCGGGGCGTCTTCACCCGAAACGACGGAGGCAGGTCCGCTCCAGATGAGACCTCCGGTCAGAATCGAATCAGCCACGTTGCCGTCTCCGCACGCCGCGCAAAACAGAAGCGCTAGTATTGTCGTGGCCTCCAATAGGACGGTGATTCTCATTCGGGTGTGACGCATCTTGGACCTCGAGACGGTAACGCGAGAATTGCATAATAGCGGTAATAATTAGGGGGTACGGCGGTAGGGCGATAGGGCGGTAGGGCAGCAGGGCGGTAAGTGAGTCGCCCCAACGCGGGGACAGGAGCCGGAGTCGCAAATATAGCGCCACCATCGAAACAGCAACGTGACATCATTGTGCCATCGTGGGCCATGAAGATGGATTGTGGTCTTGGGGCATCAATATGAGTATACACTCACTCTCACGCAGAGTGAGAGCAAGCAGTCACAACCGATATGCAGATCATTGGGCCGACCGGAGATAGGTTCACCTTGCACAAGGTCAAATAGGTTAAATTGTTGGGGCCAAATGATTTAGACTGACGGGGACTACCCAAAAATCGAAGGCGTCACTACATTTGTAGCCCATGGATCTACGGCCAATTTACGGCCATGAAGCCTTGTTGCACCGGCTGGCAGGCGCTCTCGCCTCCAGCCGGTTCCCGCAAGCGGCTCTGTTCACCGGAGCGCCGGGGTCTGGCAAGCAGAGAATCGCCCTGTGGGTGGCACAGGGGTTGCTCTGTGGGAGGGGACGGGGGACGCCATGCGGCAATTGTGGGCCGTGTGGGCAGGTGTTGGGGCTGCGGCATCCGGACCTGCATTGGTTCGTGCCCATCCCGCGCCCAAAGGGGGGTACGGTCGACAAGCAGGTCGAACAGGCCGCTGACTTGTTGGGTGAGGTGATGGAGGAGCGGCGCAACCAGCCGCTCTATCGCCGGCCGGATGGAATGACCAGTCACTCGCTGGCCTCGATCCGTTTGTTACAACGAGTGGTGGCGGTCACCCCGTTTCAGGCGGAATGCAAGGTGGTGATCGTGGGAGACGCGGAGCGGCTAGTGGTACAGGAGGCCAGTCAGGAGGCGGCAAACGCCTTACTAAAGGTGCTCGAGGAGCCGCCACCTGACACGGTGATCATGTTGACCAGTTCGGAGCCGCAGGCGCTGCTGCCCACGATCCGGTCCCGACTGGTACCGACCCGGATCGGGCGTGTGAAAGATGAACAGGTACAAGCGTTCCTCGAAGAGCAGGTCGACCCACCGGTGGCTGGCGCGGCTCTAAAGCGAAGAACGCTGCTGGCAGAGGGTCGCGTAGGAAAGGCACTCTGGGCTGACGATGAAGAAGGTGACGGTGCCGACCGCGCTGCCACGCGGCTCCTGGAGGCGATCGAAAGCGGGCCATCTGGCTGGGCTACTATAGCTCTGGGTCAGAATCCCTGGGCGGCGCGAGGTGACTTCAGCGCCACGCTCGACGCCCTGGCGGTGAAGCTGCGGGACCGACTGGCCAGCCAGACCGAGTCGGGAACAGGGGTGGGGGTAGAGCGATGTCTGCACGCCTTACGCCGCGTGGAGGAGACGCGCGCCGAGGCCCAGGGGAACGCCAACCCTCAGCTCGCGCTGGCGGTTCTGGCGAACGACCTCGAGCGACTGCTGTGAAGCTGTCGCACGTCGATGAAGGCGGACGGGCTCGGATGGTTGATGTGGGTGACAAACCGGGCTCAGTGAGGACTGCCCGGGCCCAGGGTTGGATCAGGATGGGGGGCGCTGCGTTCGAGCTGGTGGCCGGAAACTCGGGCCCAAAGGGCGACGTACTGTCGGCAGCGGAACTAGCGGGGGTCGGCGGGGCTAAGCGGACCAGCAATCTGATTCCGCTGTGCCATCCGGTTCCACTAGACCACGTGAGTGTCGTCGCGTCATTGGATCCGCAGATGCCCGGCGTCAGGATCGAGGCCAGTGCCAGGGCCGAGGGCAAAACAGGAGTGGAGATGGAGGCGCTCACCGCTGTGGCGGTGGCACTCCTTACGGTATACGACATGGTCAAGTCTGCCGGCCACGACATGGAGTTAGGAGAGATCCGGCTGGTGGAGAAGACCGGCGGCACGAAGGGTGACTGGCGTCACGAGGACCCAGTCACGAACGACGAGAGCTGAAAGTAAAGAGGGAAACAGATACATGATCGATATGAAGCGGATTACAGCCGAAGCACTCGCCGCGCTGCGGCAAGGATGGAACCGATTATCGGCCACGCAGAAGATCATGACGCGTGGCGCCACTCTGTTCGCGGCGGTAACCATTGGCGCGACGCTGATCGGTGGTTGGGCTCCCGCCGCTATCGCTTCCGATAGCACCGCCGCCTACACGGGCACGGCCGTTCTGTCAGAATTCGAACGGCTCCGGGCATCACTAGACACAACGAATGGCGAGCTGGAATTGGTGCGCCTCCGACTCGAGCGCGCCGAGTCGCTGATCAGGTACTCGAGCCGTTACCGGATTCCGGCTGACCTGTCTGCGTTGGTTTACGACGTGTCCCTGCGCGAAGGAATCGACCCTGAACTCGGTTTCCGCCTGGTGAACATCGAGAGCGGGTTCAATGCCCGCGCCAAGAGCAAAGCCAACGCGTACGGCCTAGCCCAGGTCCAAGTCGCTACAGCACGTTTCTACGAGCCGCAGATAACCGTGGATCAGTTGTATGAGCCAGAGCTGAACCTAGAGATTGGGTTCCGCTTTCTGCGCGACCTGCTCGAGACCTACGGCGACATTCGCCTGGCGCTGTTGGCCTATAACAGAGGCCCCAGTAAAATCAACACGATAATGCAGGAGGGTCAGGATCCGGACAACGGGTACCCCAGCGTGTTGATGGAGGGATATACCGGTAGCTGGTAGGTAGGTAGGCTGTTACCGCATCAGAGACCCGTAGGAACACCTAACCCCGGGCGCTGGCCCGGGGTTAAATCATGAGGGGCACTTCGTGATTCAGCTTCGTCAGGGAGCCACCAGCAGCCGCGTCCCGGCCTTCAACACGTCCTGGTTGCGTATGCCGTTCCAACGCTGTAGGTCACGCACCGTCACACCGTAACGCCTGGCAATAAGCCAGAGGCTCTCACCCCAGCGGACTTGGTGATATCGAGTTCCCGACCGCAGCACTCTTGGTGCCCTGCCAGGATTGGCACGGGCAGCGGCGCTGTTCGGTATGACCACCCGTTGGTCGATTCTGAGCCGACGCGGCTGGATTCCCGGATTGGCAGCAATCAGCAGCTGCACGCTCACGCCGTAGCGTTTGCCGACCTCTCCCAGTGTCTCGCCTCGCCTGATCTTGTGCTGCAAGAAGTTCACCCGGTCTTCAAGGGGCAGCGCTGCATATCGCTGCAAAGCGATCTGACCGGTTCCACGTGGCATCCTGACTATCGAGCGGCGTCCCGGCGGAGTAACCCCTCGATAGTAGTGGGGGTTGAGCTCCACCAATGCCCGCACATTCGTATCAGCCAGCTCGGCGAGTACGTCTAAGCCGGTTGCGTCTGGAACCGTGATCTCGTCGAAAACCAGGGGCTGCAAGTAGGGAATACTGTCAAACCCGTAGCGCAGGGGAGCTTTGGCTATCAGCGTCGCCGCGATCAGCTTCGGCACATAGTCTCTGGTCTCTCGCCGCAACCAGCGGCGATCCGACAACTCGAAGAAGGTCTCGTCAGTCGCAGCCGTCTCACCCAGCCTGCGTAGACCACGCGAGACCCTGTTCGGGCCGCCGTTGTACGCGGCCGCAGCTAGGTACCACGATCCAAACCTATCCTTCGCCTCGGCCAGGTACTGCGCCGCGGCATCGGTCGCCTTGAACGGATCGCGCCGCTCGTCCACCCAATCATCCAGCACTAGACCGTAGCGTGGGGCCGTGTATGACATGAACTGCCACATGCCCACAGCGTTGGCCCGTGAGACCGCCGTATTGGAGTAACCGCTCTCAATCATCCCCAGATACACCATGTCGCCGGGCAGCCCGTGGGCCTGGAAGCGAGCTCGAATCAAGCCTTCATAACGATTCAGACGTCCCAACCAGATAGCGAATCGATCGCGCGAATCGTTGAGGAAGAAGTCCATGAAGTACGCCACGCGCTCGTGCTCGACAAACGACTCCACATCGAGGTCGTACGTTGGTCCGGCAACACTCGCCGCACCTCCTCGCGAACTCGTTCCAACTCTGTGCGCGTCCGCGGCCGTTGCCAGATCAGCAGCCGATAGCGTACCTCGCACGTGGTTCGCACCCTTCGCAACACTCTGGTACTCGAGGTCCCTCAGAGCCTCCAGCGCCGCCAGGTCGGCGGCCGAATCTTCAGCGGGCACCACAGCCGCGGCCGGGCGAGCGACCAGCCTGCCGGAGGCCACCGGCTCGATGGGGTTCATCGCACCACCGGACGCACAGGCGTTCACCGCCAGCGTCGCGGTGCCGACCAACAGGCACCTCCGAGTCACACCAAGGATCCGGTTCATTTCGTGAATACGATGTTTCCCAGCAGCCGGTTCGTGGCATTCAGAACTGCAAGGGCCGCGCCGCGAGGAACCTCCTTCGTTGCCAGATAGGAGCCCACTACGCGCTGAGCGAAGCCGTTGTGGCAGGACAGTGAGACGATCACAACAACCGAGTCGAACGCCCTTACCGCCTTCACCCCCAACAACTCCAACGTCACCTTGCCCTCCACCGCTTGCTCCAACGCCTTTACCGTTGCCTCGGCCGCACACCTCAGCTCGCCTGCTGACGATGCCAGGCCCCGAGCCTCGCCCACGTAGGACAGGTCCGGAGGCCACTCCAAGACTACGCGCGAGCTACATTGACCCCTTGCGTCCTCCGAGAACCTGAAGTCCGCGAACCTCAAGCGCTCTCGCGTATCCCGCGTTGGGCTTGCTGTCATCAACTACCCCCGCAAAGCCTACTCCTCGACGTTGAACGGCACTTCAAGCTGCCCATGTACGACCTCGGCAGGCGCCCGTAGCAGATCGACGTCAAGCCGCGGCTTTCCCGATTCGTCCAGCATCGCAGACACCAGGAGGATCTCACCGTCGTCTAGCGTTATCCGCAACAGGCGACAATCCGATCGCACCTGAACGTCCTCAACCACGCGCCCTCGCAACTGCCCGACCGCCTCTACGATGCGGCGGAGATCCTGGACGGGCGCGATTGACATGGCGAACTCGGTCGGGTACCGGCTTAGGAGATGTGTTGGACGAGTACCTCTTTTATAGCCTCGTCCGAGATGCGGTCCGCAGCCTGAAGCAGAGAAGACTTGGAACTAGACTCCAGGGGATAGGCGGCCCAGATAGCGTGAGATTGACGATCGGAGTTTCTAGCCCGGAACCCCAGGCTCAGCTGCCACAGGTGTGTGTTAGCCCGCCGTTCAGCGGCGGCCTGCACGTGCCAGACTTCGCCCTCCGTATCGATGATTCTCCACGCCATCAGGTAAATCCTCTGCTGCGAACGCCAGGAAGGGGGCGGTAATATGCTTCCCACCCGTTGTGTTGGTCAAGAGTGAACCAATCCCTGGGCCACAGCATCTGCCGCAGTATCCACATCCCGCAGCATCTCCAACCCAACCACCTCAAGATGCAGCCTGTGGCAGATTTCCAAAGTGACCTGGAACACACGTTCCGAGCTCCAGGGCACTCCGACAAACAGCTCCGGAACGGGGCCGCGGAGACCGATCAGGTAGTAGCCACCGTCTTGCGCCGGGCCAAGCACCACCGACGCACGCTGGAGAGCGGCCTCCGCGTCCGCAATCGTCGCGGCATCGATACCCGGAATGTCGGCCCCAATCGCTATCACGGGCCCGTCACCGCGGTCAAAGTGGGTTCGGAAAGCGCATTCGAGCCGAGCACCCAGGTCTCCGACAGGCTGAGAGAGATACTCATGATCCCCCAACCAAGACCGCATCTCCGACAGTCCGTCCGGCGGATCATACCAGACCGACAGGTCGTATCTGCGTCCCACGGCGGCCGCCACCCTGGCCCCGACTGCCCGGTAGATCGCCACAGCCCGCTCTGCGCCGATCTCCTGCGCCAATCTCGTCTTGACCCGCCCCGGGCTGGGCACCTTGGCAAACATCAAGACTCGCGTCATCGTGGCTCCGGACGGTACCAGCGGGCTAGCCGCTCTGGTGACATTCCAGCCAGATACGCCGTGACGAGCACGATGTTGCGAAGCCAGGTTCGGACGGGCCCTTCTCGCTGCCAACGTCGCGCTGACACCAGCAGGGGTGCCCGGAGGCGGTGCAGTCGCACCTCTCGTCTCAGCTTTCGAACCAGCGCCAGGTCTTCCATGATCGGTATCGGCTGGAAACCTCCAACGGCCTCGTAAACCTGTCTACTCACGAGCAACCCCTGGTCACCGTAGGGCAACCCACCCAGTTGGTCACGCACTCGAGCTCCGAACTCGATTAGCCGGAACCATATTCCGGGGGCATCGATCGCGAGTCGCCACACCGCGGCTCGGACGCCCGGGTCCTGCAGCGCCTCATCCAGCACCGTCCGCGCCGCGGCCGGGATTCTCACGTCCGCATGTAGGAACAGGAGCCACTCACCTTTGACCTGATTGGCCCCGTGCTCGAGCTGACTCCCACGCCCCTTGGGGGCAATGCACACCCGAGCACCCTCACGCCGTGCCACCTCAGCGGTTTCGTCATGGGAACCGCCGTCAACGACGAGGATATCATTGTTCACATTCAGCTTGCGGAGATCCGTCAGCACCCCCGCGAGACTGTCAGCCTCATCCAGCGCGGGGATCACGACTCCAACCGTAGCCACGGCGCTATCGTCCGGTGCCGAACACCGCCGTGTCGTTCAGGGTCCAATCGTAGTCGTCGTACTTCACATCGAGCTCGGGATGGTCCCGTAGGTAGGCCGCATCATCAGGGGAAACGTAGTCCAGCAAGAACTCTATCACGCCCTCAGTGCCACTGAAATCCTCCTTGTACCAATCCAGAATCTTGTTGAGCCACAGGGTTGGATCAGTACCCCGCTCCAGTCGATACTGCGCAGGATCGGCAATGAACCTGGCAACTGCAGCATCGAGCTGATCATCCAGAGTCTCAGCTAGGTATGCCCGTCCCGCCAGCACCGGGCACGAACGCGAAGCGCAATTCACGGCAAAGTGGATGCGGGGATCTCCCATCGGTCGGATGATCTCGTGCTCGATCTCGTCCAGCGAGCGCGAAGCCCGGGCCACGTCGCAGAACCGTCGGCTCCAGGTACCGGGGATCTGTCGAATGGAGATGTCGGGCACGCCGGCCAAGGACCGCACCAAGGATCTGGGGAAACCCGCTTTCTTTATCGGGTAATGCTCGACCACTAGCTTGAGCGCACAAGCGTTGTACGCGTTGATCCAGAACGCCAGCTGAGCCTCGCGGGACGCGGCGGCCAAGTCCTGCGGGTCAGTACCGCCCAAGGTCGCTATATAGGAGTCGAGCCGCGCCGGATCTGCTGCTAGCGCGCCGTAATCGACGAAGGTGCCGTGAAGGTGCTTTCCTAGCACTTCGTCAAACGGAGCATGGTCGGGCAACGTCTGTCCCGCAAGCGGCGTTACCGCGACAAGAGCCAAACATATGGTTCTAGCTGCAAGCAACGGTCTACTCCTCATGAAGATTGGGCCGGCGCTCGCAATCCAAAGCGCCTCGCAACGATGGGTACAACGGTGAGAGCCAGGAACAGCCCTGCCGCGATCCAGAGCCTTGTTCGCGCGTCGGCACTCGCCTGAGTCGATCCCTGCACCAGTGCATCGGCGAAGAACGTGTACACGAGCGTGCCGGGCAGGATGCCGACTACCGTGGCCAACGAGTAATCTCGCAATCTGATGGCTGTCAGTCCCGAGCCAAAGTTGAGCGCGTTGAACGGCACTAACGGGATCAGCCGCAATACCAAAAGACCGACGAACCCATGCTGTTGCGTGGCCGCGTCCAATCCCTTGAGCCTGGCGCCAATCAGCCGCTCAACACCATCTCTTCCCAGCTCCCGAGCTAGGCCGAAAGCGGCGTTGGCACCCAAGTTTGCTCCGATAGTCGTGAGAACACTACCCCACCCAAAACCAAACACGGCACCACCGGCAATGGTGAGTATCGAGCCAGGCAACGCCAAGGCGGTGGCAACGGTGTAGATGATCACATAAGCCAAGGGCGCCCACAGCGACCCGCGCGCGGCCTGCAAAGCGGCGACGATACCGTCCCTCGTGAGATACACGCCCAGGGGTGTGGCCCTCACGACAATCCCGGCCACGACCAACAGCAGTACCAGCAAAGCCAGCTTGACGTAGGCGCTCGAACGGGTCAGGCTAGCCATCGTACCACCCTACGCAGCAGCGCGCCGCTCCGTCCAGTCAACTTCTCGCGATAGTAGCCGTCCGCCGTGCGCTTGATTCCCTCTACCATCGTTGGGTAGGGATACACAACGCGAGACAGTTTGCCAATGGGCATCTTGTGCTTCATGGCCAACACCAAGGGCATGAGCAGATCACCAGCACCGTTCGCCACGACGGTTGCCCCCACAATGCGACCTTTGCGCCTGGTACTGACCTTCACTAGACCCTTGGCATTGGCGTCTACTATGGCGCGATCCAGATCCGCGAAATCGTAGCGGTACACCTCTATGTCACCGTACCGCTCCCTTGCCTGCTCCTCCGTGAGTCCAACGTGCGCCACCTCGGGATCGGTGTAGGTCACCCAGGGCACCGTTCTGTAGTCCTGCTTGGCTGAGAACGGGAAGATCGAGTTGCGTAGTACCAGCTTGGCCTGATAGTCCGCCACGTGTGTGAACTGCAGGCCGCCGGCCACGTCGCCCGCCGCCCATATGCTGGGTACGGAGGACCGCAGCGTAGCATCGACTTTGACGGCACCACCCTCGACATCAACGCCCAAGGCCTGTAGGCCTAGATCATCGGCGTTACCGCGGCGTCCCGTCGCCACGAAGATCTGGTCCACAACTCTCTCGATCGTCCCTCCTTCACCGTCTTTCGCGTGCACCACTTTCGCGCCGTCGGGTGCTGAGTCCACGCGTTCCACACGTGTGCTCACGAGGATATCGATACCCTCCTCATCCAACACACGGGCAACGGCGGCTGAAGCCTCGCCATCCTCACGCGGCAATACCCGCGGCAGCATCTCAAACACGGTCACGTGGGCGCCAAGCCTGCTGTAGACTTGCGCGAACTCCAGACCGATGGGACCTGCACCCAATATGGCGATACGCGGTGGCAGCTCGTTTTCATCGAACGCAGTAGCGTGCGTCAGGTACCCCGCCTCGTCCAGGCCGGGTATGGGGGGAACCGTGGGTGACGAGCCGGTGGCAATCACGATGCGCCGGCTGGCAAGCTTCCTTCCTTCAATTTCCACCGTATCAGGCGCCGTGACCCGCGCTTCGCCAAATACCACGTCGATCCCAAGCTGCTTGAACCTCTCGGGGTCGTCGTGCTCTGCCACGCGCGATCTAGCGCGGCGCATACGCTCCATCACGCGCTCGAACACGTGTACCGGCGCCGCGCCATCGAGACCCAACCTGTCGGCGTGTCGCATCTGCTGCGCCAGTTTCGCCGAAGCAATGAGCGCCTTACTGGGCACACACCCGGTCCACAAGCAGTCGCCTCCCAAGGCTTCTCTCTCGATCAGTGCGACCTTGAGCCCGAGAGACGCAGCCCCCGCCGCAGTCACCAAGCCAGCGGTGCCCCCGCCTACAGCGATCAAGTCAAATCTGTCCATATCGTCGTTAGTCACAACGCGCCGCATCTGGGCGTTGTTCCCGGGAATAGCCGCCGCACGGAAAGGCGGATCGCACCCTTGAGGTGGATCCGGGGGGAAGCAGTTTCAGCTATGCTGAAGGGACCGACGGTCCGAGTGGCTAGTGCCGACTGCCCGGGGGAGGCCGTTCTCCTGGCGAGGGCGCCCCAATCTGCTCTTGCTGCGTGATGCCACTGCTACCGGGAGCCGCTACCGCGTTGGGGTATTTCTTGTGTTGCGACGAACTACCCTGCCCTACCAGATCGAGCGGTGCCGCCAACGAGTGGACCACGGGGGCAGCATAGGCCGTACCTTTGGCGAGTTTCTTGAGAAATTCCCGCCTATCCTCGTTCGACATCGCTCAACCTCCTGACTGCCAGACTTCCTGCAAGGATCTGCTCTCTAATTTGCCAGACAGCGTCCCAACCACAAGACATTGGGCCGCGACCTTACTCAAGTCCGGCCGGTGACGCCGGATTTCCTCTGCAATCTCGTCAATTGCGCGTGTCCCGTCTGTGAGCCGCAACACCTCCGCCTGAAGCCGGCCGCCCTGACTGAGCCGTGGGACCGTGTCGGGTGACCGACCGCATAGGTCCGCAAACGACGCCGGTTGCGACAGGAATTCGTGACCGCTGGCGCGCCTCCCGGCCGCAGCGGCGCTCCACCTGAGCAAGCCCGGCGCACCATCGGCCAACGGATCGGGCCTGACTTCCGCCCGTATCTGTCTCCCAGCAGGTACTCGCAGAGGAGGGTCGAGCGGCAGAAGCAGTTGTCCCCATGAGGCCGGATTGGCTCCGGGTGCGTTTGACAGATGCTCCGACGCACCCAGATCGAGATCGAACCAGTAGGCGAGGCCGCTTACCATCACATCTGAGTCAGATCGGAAGGTCCCACGACCACCCGGCAACCATGTCTCCGGCGGAGCAGCAAATTCCAATTCAGAGACCTTCACAGGCTCTGCGGCCAAGGAATCGGCGGGCATGCTGACATGTTGGGGCTTATTCACCAAGTAGTCACGACTCGGTGTCCAGTCGATCCCGTATGCGGTGTCATCGGTTTCGCCGATTCTCTCCACGACACGGTAGGTGGCCAGTGGTGCCAAGAACATTGACGCCCGTGCGGGCACGACCCGGGCTCCCGGTTCGAGAAACGAAGCCTGCAGCTGGCCGAACAGCCGATAGACCTTCTCTTCCAACAAGCGTGGTGGGAAGTCCTCGAACACCAACACTGTGGCCCTGTCGGGGAGATGCACATCGGGTATCCAGCCGCGAACGAACTCGACACGACCCTCGTATCCGTTGAGACGAGCGATCGCCTCCGCCACATGTACGACTGGATGCCCCTCGACGGCCCAAACCTGGTTCGCTCCGGCGTCAGCGGCAAAGAACGCGTACGTGCCGAGTCCCGTGCCTACCTCGAGCACGCGGTCTTCGGAGCCCACCGCATGGTGTACTGCCCTGCGAAAGGCTTCAATGCGAACCGCCTGCTGCAACAACCCACGGTAGTACTCCACTTGGCCTAGCGCCCTTCGAGTAGACCCGCCTCGTGAAACCGACTCAGCGTGGCGTCTACGTCTTCTCTAACTTGTGAGGGCGGTACCGGCGGGTCGAACGCAGCCGCGACCGCTTCAGCAATTCCCTCCAGGTTGTTTCGACCATCGCAATGCGCCCAGATGAGCGCGGCGGTGATGTTCAGGGCATGGAGCATCGTGGCACGAGGATCAAAGAGCACCCATTCTTGGTCCAACTGCCGGAACACGACGTCCGATCTTCCCTGTGGGCGGGCGCCTGACGTTGATTGGGTCATGCCAGCAAACTAGGATCGGCCGGTCGGTGCTGCAATAGACTCGCTCGCCGTCCGCCGGCTCGCGGACTTACCAATCGTACGGGACAGATGTTTGACTCGGGCCGCGGCTAGCGATCGCGCCCTGGGCCAGCGCCATCGGAGATACGACGCCGGTGGGTGTATCGCGTCCTCGAGCAGCGTGGCAACGGACCGCAGATTGTCGAGTAACACCACCCGCCGTGCAATTCTACGCCAGGAGACTTCAACGAACTCGGAGCCCGGTGCCTTGGCGGCCCATATACACCAGTCCGCTGGCTCCATCATCTTCAGTGCCCGGCGACCGCGCAGGTCATCGGGACAGTCGGAAACACCCGGCGAGTCGAGCTCGAATCGATGCGACAGCACCGACGCTAACAGGCGCAATGCGCGGGTTACACCGAGCTCCTCCGCCAGTGCCTCCATCATGCCGCCGGCACTGCTCTCCAACCGCTCCCAGAGCAGGATGAGATCGAGCAGCCCTCGCACATGCAGCATGTCATGGTGCACCATGTGGTGCACAATCAAGGCGGCATGTTGGGGGTCGGACGGCACCGGGATCGACCCCGACTGGTCTATCGACTGCCAGACCGAATCGGGTACGGGTGTATCATCTCGTGGCAACAGCCTGTCGACCGGATCCAATCCCCATCTGACATCCACCGCGACATGATCCCAGCCGCCTCCAGCGGCAACCCGACACAAACCTACGCCGGATCGCATCGTATCGGGGGCGCCCTGTTCTCTGTCGGGCAGCAGTTCGTACCCCAACCGCGTCAGCACATCGAGCGCCGCCGAACGGGCATCCGGGGTCACATGCACGTCGATATCTGCCATCTCACGGTCGCCGGATTGATACACGCGACCCGCCAGGGCGATGCCTTTGACGAAGAAGTGGGCAATGCGGGACCGCATGAACTCCCGCGACATTTCGCGCGCGGCATCTATCATCGCGCCTTCAATCAACCCCGCGAGCAGTCGCGCCCCGTCGAGCGGTTCCCCGACTCCGGCCATGCGCGACACGTAGCCACGAATGCCAAAGCCGGTGGCCAACCGGACCGCGCCACCCGGCTGCTGATCGCCCATTTCCAGCGCCGCGCGCTCCAGAAATCCGACCAGGAGATGCCCGGCTCTGTCTTTCACTGGAGATTGGCCGCGATAGCGGCTGCCGCCTCAGGTGCCGACTCGAAGCGGACTCGAAGTACGTCGGCGTCCTCGGCAACACGATGCATTAATGGGAAAGCGCTCGTAGCACTCAGTCCGGTCGTCATGCGACTGTACACTAGCGCGTTCAGGCCCTCCATGCGCGAGGCTCGCTCCAGCGAAAAGGGCGACCCCTTCGCTCGCTTGCATATCGCCAGAAGCCTGATCGAGGCAGGCTGCGCCCAACCAGGACCATCCTCGGGCGTATACCACGCTTCCTGCGTAGACGGGTCCCAGAACGGCGTGGAGTCCGGGTTCACGCCGAGCAGCTGCAACACCGCAGGAGCCACCTTGAAGTATCGCTCGAAGGGACCGGCACGTCCCGCTTCGTCCAAGAGCACTACGTCGTCACCTAACGAAGGGTAGCCCGCGAGCGTCCAGGCGAGTGCCAGGCTCGATTTTCCAGCCCCAGACCCACCGAGCGCAAGAATCGCCTTGTTAGCGATCACCGCCCCTGATGCGTGGATGTGCACCACGTCGTCACATTTGTCGAGCAGAGCGTCGGTGAGAGCGTGTTCCAATACCACCAACGCGTCCGAACGGGAATCGCAAAGCGAGTCCTGCCTCCCAGGTGCAGTTACCCTGTAGCCGTCCGGCAGGGTTCTGACGGTCACAACAGGGGGGTCCATGTCGCTCGGCTCCCCGTCACTGACGGCGCGTCCGTGGAAGAAGCTGCTCGCTGCTACAAACAGCTGACGGTCGTCGATTTCCGTCAGCGCCGTTCTTCCTGCCATGGAATGGTGCAAGCGGGGTGGGCGTGGCGGCGCTACAAGATCGCCACTGCAACACACTCTAATACACCCTCATCCCACGAAACTCGGTCTTCAGGGCATTGGCGATTTCCTTGACATACTCCCGAAACAGGTCCGTCTGCATGTCGCGGAGCCACTCGTTGGTTTCGCCGATCAAGACTTGGTTCTCGGCCGTGAGCTCGATGACTCTGAGGTTGCTGGCTCCCGTCGCCCCATGAAGGCTTGCCGTCGAATCCACTCGTTCGAGCAGGAAGTTGAATCGACCCAGAATGCGTCGTGTGTGGCGCGAGAAGTCATGAGGGGAGGCCTGGCCCAACGTCTCGCGGTACATCTCGGCGCCACCTGAACCACCACCCGAGCCGGGGGCACAGCCTGATAGCGCGATTGCTAAGGCGAAAGTTGCCGCCGTTGACGTGAATTGGCGCATGACCTTGACCTCGATTGTGTCCGTTGAATCGCCCACCGAAGAAAGATGTCCGGTTGCCAGAGAAAGGCCACCACTCGGCTCGAGCGGTGGCCTTTCGGTAGTGCCCAGCTACACGGCCTGGCAAGTCAGGCCATGCAGCTGAACGAGACGGCGCCTAGTGCCGAATCAACGAACGTACACCTGCGGGAATACGATCATCCTTACTCCAGATATAGTCCAGCTTCTGCTTCACGCTGTCCAATCCGTTGAAGGCATACACCATGCGAGCCGGCACAGCAGTGACCATGTTGGCTGTCGACCCGCCGACGGACGCAAGAGAACCGCCCTCATTCCCAACTCCGCCGAACGTGTAGTTCAGCCTCTGCAACACTTCCAGTTCCGAACCGGGGATCGCAAAGTGCCGCGGGCTTCCCTCGACCAGACCCCAGTGGTGTTGCTGAGTCGACGAGAGCGGACCCCAGCCGCGCCGGTTGTAATAGGCACAGCCGGTGCAGTGATTGAAGTTCTCTATCAGGTGCTCGTAAATCATCTTGTCGTACAGGTCTGCATCGCCAGCTGTGGCGGCCGGCAGATTGCCCCGCGTAACACGCGTGTTGTTCACGATTGCAGCCGCACCCGCGAGGTCACCCGTACGGAACAGGCCCTCCGCCTTGTAGAGCTGCTGGGCCTCATACAGAATCATGGGCCACGGTGCGCTCTGGTCACCGTTAGCGTACTCGCCGTAGCGATAGTACTGGTACATGGAGAAGTGATAGTAACCCCGCTCAGGCCGGAAGATCGAGGCACCTTGGTATTGGAAGTCGAGCCCGACACCGAGGCCGTCGCCCGGTGGGTGAATCCGCGCATCGGCCACATTCATCGGGAACTCCCGCCGGTCCGCAACCGGCGTGGCCAGCCAATTGCTGTACCCGGTCGATTGGTCGGTCCACCCGATTGTCTTGTAATCGGCGCGGGCCCATGTGCTGTTGCTGCTCTGGGAGCCGAAGTAGTTCATCTGGTGCGCCCACACTTCAGTGGCGTCTCCGTCCATCCAGAAGTCACCATCGACTCCCCTCAGTCCACCCATGCCCGGCTGGAGTCCGGCGTCCACACGGCTGATAACGGTACCCCAGTTCACCGCATCCCGCTCGGCCGGTGTGCGGTTCATTTGTGCGAGCAGCCGCACATAGAACGCGTTGCATATCCGCACGAAGTCTGCCGCCGAGAAGCCGTTGCCGCGGATCCACCCGGTCGGGAGTGTCCAGCTGGCACC
>JBDHHP010000050.1:0-29592 GCA_039589275.1 Gemmatimonadota bacterium
TTTTCCAGTTCAGGTAAGCCAGTCCCTTGAGAACCGCTGCCGACTGGTAGTCGGGCGCGAGAGCGTGGGCCCTATTGAGTGCCGCGATTGCGTCAGCATACCGCCGTGTCAATAGGTATGTGTTCCCCCCAAGATCGGCAAACAAGTTCACGTCTCGCGGGTCGAGTTGCGCGGCCTTGTGAAACGCCGCGTCGACTTCATCCCAGTTCCCCAGCCGCCGGTGCACGTACCCAATCCGTTGCCACAACGTGGCGTCATTCGGCAGAGCCTGAAGCGCAGTGGCATACTCATCCAGTGCTGCTTGCCAGTCCCGTCGACCGACGTAATGTGCACGACCCATCGCGACGTGCGCCTGGGGTAGATCGGGCGCGAGGCGCAGTGCGGTCTCCGCCTCCTCGCGCTGGCGGTCGATCCGCTCCGGGGAAGGATCGTACTTGAGCCACGACATTTGACCGTGCACATGTGCAAGCCCCGCGTGAGCCAACGCGAACGTCGAGTCGAGGAGCAAAGCCCGCTCGTATAGCTGCTGGGCGCTCTCCAAATTCTGCCGTGTGAGCCCTGGGCGCCAGAAATACTCGTGCCCCTGCAGGTAGAGCCTGTACGCCTCGGCGTTAGCGGTGGGAGCGTCTGCAAGCAACTGCTCCTCCGACTCGGTGAGCGTTGCGCCCACCGCCGCCACAACCTGCTGCGCCACGTCACTCTGAATCGCAAAGGCGTCATCCAGCGTGCGGTCATATCGCTCGGCCCAGAGATTGGCTTCAGTCGCAGCATCAGTTATCTGCACGTTGACGCGAAGCTGGTCTCCGACCACTTGTACGCTTCCCTCGACGATACTGCCCACTTCCAGCTCTTCACCTATCTCACTCAGACGTTTCGTCGATCCCTCATAGGCCATGACGGACGTCCTCCCAATCACCTTGATCTCCGCCACTTTGGCGAACTGAGTGAGCAACTCGCCATGCAGCCCGCCCGTGAAGTACGCGTGTGGGCCGTCGGCACTGAGATTCTCGAACGGCAGCACCGCGATGGCCGTGCGCGGGTGAGTCGGGGTGCGCAGACGCTCTCGCACCCATACTCCAATGATGACCGCGATCACTACGGCCACGCTTCCTACTAGAGCCATGAGTCGCACACGCGGCTTGGACCGAGCTGTGACGGTGGGAGCCGAGATTGTCACTTGTTCAGTACTGAGCTGCGTGCCAAGCTCTTCTGCGCTCTGATACCGATCGGCCGGAGACTTTGCTAGAGACCTAGTGATGGTATTCGCTACTGCCTCGGGTACCAATGGCCGCAGTCCCGTGACCGACGGCGGTCCTGACGCGATGTGTTGATGTACGATGCTCTCGGCAGTAGGACCCGTGAACGGCGCCTGACCAGCCAACATCTCGTACAACACGCAACCAAGCGCGTAGATGTCGCTCCTGCCGTCCAACTCTCGTTCACCACTCGCTTGCTCGGGACTCATATAGGACGGGGTGCCCACTGATATGCCAGTCTCAGTTAGCTTGTCCCCTCCCGCTTGTGAGACTGCTCTGGCAATGCCAAAGTCGGCCACGACAGCATGACCTTCCTCTTGCAGAACGTTCTCAGGCTTGATGTCTCTATGGATCACACTGTGCCGGTGGGCAGAGCCGAGTGCGTCAGCGACTTCGCTTGCGATCTTGAGGGCATCGGGTATCGGGAGCTGCTTCTCCCGATTGAGTCTATCCCTGAGCGACTCACCTTCCACATACGGCATCACATAGTAGAGAAACGAGTCTGCTTCTCCTGAATCCAACAGCGGCAGTATGTGAGGGTGATTGAGATTGGCGGTGATCTTGATTTCGCGCAGGAACCGATCGGCACCGAGTGAGGCAGCCAGCTCGGGGCGCAGCACCTTGACGGCTACCTGACGCTCGTGCTTCAAGTCCTGAGCTAGGTAGACTGTAGCCATACCGCCGGACCCAAGCTCTCGCTCGATCCGGTAGCGGTCAGATAACGCAGCCTTCAAACGATCCAGCACGTCAGCCACAGGCACGGCTCCCGATTGGCGACTAGGCTAAGGTAGGGGTTGAGGTTGGTAACGGCCAGATTGGCCGATGGGAACTACGAAAAGGCCGAGCCAAGCGGCCCGGCCCGTTGCCTAGTCTGTTGTCACTCAGGTCATTGGAGCTTCAAGACTACCATCCGCCTCTATGGGCTGGTGCCCTTGGTTTGACTGGTGCTTGTACTTGCCGCTCTCTTGAGGTCTGCTGCCTCCTGCATATCACGCTGCGACGACCTCGCCATTTCCGTGATGGATCGGTACATAAGTGCCCCAGCCGACATGTCATCCATCCACAACGACTTCTCACCGATCTCGGAACCACCTGCCACTCCCTCCAGTTGCTCGTCACTCACCTCGTCTGGCAGCGTGAACTCAAAGTCGTACTTCGCGGCAAGTTGACCCAATTCCCTGACCAGTTCAGGCTTTTCAGCGGCGAGCTTCAGGAAATCGAGGATGGTGCCTTTCATGGTGCCCTCCGGTTGACGGCTACCGCTAAGATGTGGCTTGGTCAACTAACCTGCAACGTTCATCGGGTACTCATGACCCCAAAGCAGAATCGGCACCGTCTCAGGGCGGTGTGTTTGCGTTAAGGGCTAATGAAAAGTACGTGAAGTAGATGACGAACATCCTCTCTGTCCGATTCCGTTCATGGTGTTCTTACAGCTCCTTCATGGGCGCAGTTTACGACTCAGATGTTGCGTTCATACAACTCTTGCAATCCGTTTGCGCGAGCCGCACCTTGGGGCGAAGCATGACACCGCCGGTGGCCTTCGTGGCTCGCCGCCGTGGTAGACGCCGTAGACGCCGTATATTGGACGGCGCAGTAGACGCCGCAGTAGGACGCCCGCCCGACGATGGCACCAAAAGACCATCGACGCTATCGCCGACGCAGGAGGTATTGCCATGCGTGCTGTCTCGTGTCTCCTGCAAGACGGTGCGTGCTAACACACCTACATCCCGTGCCCCTGCCCTGTGTCTCTTCGTGAGGAAATCGAGGATGCCCAGCGATTCCTTTGGGAGGTGGCGAGTGAAATTCCCGTTCCGTATTCCACGTAGTTGTTGCACCGGACCGGAGTCGTCTGTCATACGGTCACCAACCAGCATCTGTATCCTCGCTCTGGTCTTGTTGGCGACCAGCTACATGGCTTGTGGCGGGGAGCCCACCGCACCGCCAACTCCGAGCGGGCCGCCTTCTCCCCCTCCTCCCCCTCCACCGCCACCACCCCCCCCTCCGCCACCACCGGCTCCGCCGACGGTGGAGATCACACCGACGGCAGACACGCTCGTGTGGTTGTGCGATTCGCGCCAGTTCACCGCAGTCGTCAAGGACTCCGCGGGCAACACGATTGCTGGAGCGCCAATCACCTGGGGGATCTCGCCGCAAAACGTGGCAACCATCGACTCAACTGGATTGGTGCGACCCCTCTCCAACGGAATGGCAAGCGTGACCGCGGCTACCGACTCCGCCAGCACTTCGGCACAGCTCACCATCGCGTTCGCGACCCCCACTGCGGTCGCCATGCAATCCTTGACCTGGGATAACGGATACCCGCGACTCACGTGGGCCGAAAGCACCGACACGTTGCTGTGTGCGTACGTCGTGAACCGCAACGGGAATTGGGGTGACTGGGTCAGCACCATCGGGGAAGGCCAGGACTCCATCTTCGATCGCGCCACAACGACGTACCTGGATACGACGATGTCTCAGATCTACGGAATGAAACTCAACTACCGAATCCTCGTCGCCAACGGGTCCGAGTTCGTCGAGAGCGATTCGATGGTCATCGAGTTCGGATCGACCGTGGCGCTGGCTCGAAACCCGGATGTGAGGCCGATACTCAACCCGTCAGGTGACGAGATGTACTTGTTGGAGGATCCCTCCGACACGTTGAAGGCCGTATCGACTGCGACTGGTGCCGTACTTCGCAACCGTTGGCTCCTGTTCGCAAACCGGGTTGCCATGAGCAAAGACGGCTCGAAGCTATTTGTCGTGCAGGTCAACAGAGACAGCGTACACGTTTTGGATACGGGCACGTTCGGCACGACGGCGAGCGAGCGACTGAACTTCTCGGGCTCCGGCGTGAATGCGATTGTCGCCGGGAGACCGGATCGTCTGTACATGACGAGCTTCGACTTTCTCACCCAAACGAGCGTGATCAAGATCGTCGACGCGAACACCCTTGCGGAGATGGGCGAGATCGGCGTGGACGTCGAGAACGGGCTACTGGCGATCTCGCCCGACAACGACACGCTCTACGCAGCTCAGAGTGACACGGTCTACAAGATCGACGTCTCGACGGACGTTGCGCAGGTATTGGACACCGCGCTGGCGGGACATGACATCCGGTTCTTCCAGCTGAGCCCCGACGGAAGCCGGCTCTACCTCGGCCACGTGTACGGCCCGCCGTCCAACTTCGTCGACGTCTGGGATGCCGAGACCTTGACCTCTCTGGGCCAGATTCAGGTGCTGGAGCAGCACTTCGATTTCTTCGTCACAGACTCCCACGTCTACGTCTCCGAGTCACGGGACGTCCCGCAGGGCAGATACTTCCTGCCCGGGCGCGTGGTGCAGTATGACCCCACCACCCTCAGCCAAACACGCCACTGGGATTTTGTTCACGTCCCCCAGACGATCGTCGTCTCGGAATCCAATCAGGCGCTGTTTGCCTTCGGGTTTGAGACGTGGGTGGTTCCGATCAATTAGAGGAGAGGACGATCAGAGCAGTTGGAGGACGCCGAAGCAGACTGCTTATGAACTAGCCCTGGCACAGACCGATTTGATCGTGGTCGAGAAAGTGGTTTGAAGGGTTGAAGGCAAAGGTCGGGAACTCAAGCTCTGCGCCTACTCGCCGTTTCGGGAGCTGATGCCGCCGAAGGGGTAGGAGCGTCGGCATGACCCGCGGGGATTTCACGCCAAACATCCGAGGGGCTATTCGCAGTAGTGCCAAGGCGAGTTTCCCCCCGTAACCGTCCGATCCGCTGCCAGCCAGACCGAAGCCAGGTAGGGGTCTCGACAACTACAACATGAGGTTGTCCGATGGCTACTCAGGTGACCTCGACGAGTCCATCTGTATGGTCAGAGCGGGCGCTCTTGCCACCTCACGCACCTAGCCACATAATCGGCTGTCGCCCTCACTGAACTGGACAGTAAACGCCGGTGGCCTTCGTGGCCCCGCCGCCGTAGCTGGACGCCGTAGCTGGACGCCGTATCAGACGCCGTATTAGGACGCCGCAGTAGACGCCACAGTAGGACGCCCGCCCGACGACGAGACTGCAAGGACTGCCACAGAGATTCATTATCGCTCTGGAGGTTGTGATGAAGCTCAAACCCCATCTCGCGGTCCTTTTGCTCGCGGCATTCGCCGTAGGCTGCGACCAGGGCACACCCACCGTACCGTCAGACGATCCCCTGCTTGGCAAAGGAGGAAACAAGGGCTCAGGCAAGCCAGAGTGGGTCCCATTAAGCATGACGTTCTGGGACGACGGCAACGACGGAATCACTAGCGGCGGGCGTGGACCCTACGAGCACGAGGTGTGCGGATCTCAACGTCCCCGATGTGGGCACCGAGCCCGGTGGGATCTTGCCAGGCAGCTTCATGAACATCGATTCAGTGCAGGCCATCACCGTTGCAGACGGCTCGGTGCTGCGAAGGGCGGTGTTCATGATCAGCGATTTCTGCTTCTTGGTGTTCGACGAGGAGGAAGACCCACGCACCAGCAAGGTCTGGGTGCGGCAAGAAGCCGAAGGGACATGGACCGTTCAGACACAGGCTCCCCCCAACGACGTTGCCTACTGTAGGGACGGTGTACGTGGCTATCACCTGCCCTTCGGGATTACGGTGAGCCTCTTGGAGAATTGACCTGACTCAGTGAACTGACAGTAAACGCCGGTGGCCTTCGTGGCCCCGCCGCCGGGGTCGAACACCATCGATGGAGGAAACTATGAAATTCGTCCGTAACCTGCGCCATGTGTGGTTCATTGCGCTTCTGATCGTGACCGGAGCGGGGCTCGGAGCCGGGCAGAACCCGGGGTCACAGACTGCCGCTCCGGAACTCACGTGGTCGGTGGCCGCGGTCGGCGACGCCATCATGAACCGCCAGGTGAGGTGCTTCGAGAACGATGCCGCGTTCGTGGGGCTGGTAGAGCCTATTCGGGCAGCCGATGCGGCCGTCGTCAATCTCGAGCAGAACCACTTTCGGATGTGGGAGTTCCAGGGATATCCGGCGGCGGAAAACGGCGGCAACTACGAACTGGCTCCTCCTGAAGCAGCGGATGACCTGAAATGGATGGGCTTCGACCTGTACAATCACGCCAACAACCACACCACCGATTACGGCGTGGAAGGGATGGTGGAGACCTGGAAGGTGCTGGACTCCTTGAAGCTGGTCTACGCCGGGTCCGGCATGAACGCGGGCCAAGCGGCCCAGGCCAAGTACTTCGAGACCGCGAACGGACGGTTCGCCCTCATCGGGATGGCGACCTCCTTCACTCCGATGTCGCGGGCAGGGGAGTCCCGGCCGGACATGAAGGGGCGGCCGGGAGTGAACGCCCTGCGCACCTCGAGGAGGACGGAGCTCGCTCCGGCACAGATGGCCGCGTTGCGCAGGCTGGTGGAGGAGGCGAGGGGCAGGGTGCCCGAGTCCGAGAACGAACCGCTCCGGTTTGGGGGTGCGACCTTCTATCCTGGACCGGAGAACCGACAGGTCTCCACGTTGAACGAGCGGGACGAGGATCGGATCCTTCGGTCGATCCGCAGCGCCGCGAAGCAGGCCGATCACGTGATCGTCCACACGCATTCGCACGACATGGCTGGGCCAACTGAGGACTCGCCGGCGCCCCCTCACCTGAGGGAGTTTGTCCACAAGTGCATCGATGCCGGGGCGGACGTGTTCACCGTGTCGGGACCGCACAGGTTGCGGGGCATCGAGATCTACAACGGGAAGCCGATCTTTTACAGCCTGGGCAACTTCTTCATGCAGAACGAAACCATCGAGCCGATGCCGGACGACATGTACGAGAGGTTTGGCCTGGGTTATGATGCCCTGGCCGCCGATTTCTACGATGCCCGCTCGCGGCCCGACCCGGTGACCGGGCTGCCGACCGCCTACTACCCGGCGCGAGCGGACATCTGGGAGAGCGTGGTGGCGGTTCCGCATTTCCAGGGGGACAGGGTGGTCGAGATCAAGCTCTATCCCGTCGACATGGGCTTCCGGATGCCGCGACCTCGGCAGGGCACACCGCGCCTGGCAGGGCCGGAAATGTCGAGAAGGATCATCGAGCGCATCGCGCAGATGTCCGAGCAATACGGTGTAGCCATCGCCTTCGAGGACGGCATCGGGGTCTGGAGGGAGGGGGGCAGGTAGTCGCGGGATCCCGGGGGTGCAGGAGCCGGCTTCCCCGCACCCTTAGATCCACCGCGCGTCTCTCCCCGGTCGTTGGCTTTTTCCGAGTTTGCAGCCGGCCGGTGCGGGCGATCCTCTGCTGCGTGCTCCCTGGATTGTTCCGAGCACCGCAAGCGCATCGTCCCCCGGGCCGGGCGTCTCGCGGCGCTCGGGGCTTTGTCTTGCGGACCGATGCCAAGGCGTGACGTGGGGAAACGCACACATTTTCTGAAGAACAGACACCACTGAATGAGGTATTAGACCGTGACAGCACTTCGCAATCCCTTCACGCCTTCCTCAATCGCAAGTCACCCCGGCGACTTCTTTGGCAGGACCGAGGAGCTGAATGAGCTCGAACGTGCGCTTGAACAAGGATCACTCGCCATCCAAGGACCGATAGGAATCGGCAAGTCGTCTCTACTTTCGATGGGAATGTGCTTGATGGAAGGATACGGCAGCGCACACAACTCAAAACACGTAATTGCAGTGGGGCATAAGGGTGTGGAGAGTCTTGACCACGCTGCCCGTCTGCTACTTGAAGCGTTTGTGGGAATCGACGAACGAAAAAGCACAATCCGATTCAAGCTCCCTAAGATCGTCGAGCTTGAATCGACTGAGATCGTCCGTTACTTCAAGGAAGGGCGCCATCTTGACGCGCTAAATCGGATTGTGGAAAAGGATTACCTCCGCACGGTCCTTGGAGATGGAGCGTATCTGCTCTTGGGAATCGACGAGGCTGACAAGTGCCCGGTGCCCATCGCCCAGCTTATCCGCGCTGTGTTGACCCACACGCAGCACAAAGGTGTCACGAATGTGAGGTTCGTCGTTGCGGGAGTCAGCCCGTTCTTTCAGGAGATGGTGAACGAAGACCAGGGGATCAATCGCTTCTTCTATCGGACCATTACGCTACTGTCGATGCCGGACACGGAAGCGCAGGAGCTTGTGGCTGCAAAGTTCGAGACCTTGATCGAAGAAGCTGAACAGTCAGGGCTTAGGTTGATCTGTGACCCAATCGTGCTTGAGCGGATCGTTGCGCTGTCAGGTGGGCATCCACACATTCTTCAGCTCCTTGGGTCGCATGTAGTGGAACACGAGAACGTGGAGCCCGATGGAATCATAGATAACTCCGATCTTCTCAATGCACTTCGGCCGATCTGTTACGATGATCGCGCCAATGTATACGATACGACCGTGCACTCGCTCGAAGTTCAAGGGAAGTTAGACACGCTGAGACTCCTTCTTGGAATGGAGAGTGATTCACCCAAGGAGATCGTGGAGCCCGGTTTCCCGACACAGATAGACCGTGCTCTTGCACGGGACGCAGCCGATCCTGAGTCAATACAATGGCTCGTTGAACACAACATCCTTGTTCCGTCGGGCGCGGAGAACTACACGCTCGTAGATGAGTTCCTGAGGATTCGCTTGCTGTTTGATGCTTTTGAGGACGAGATGGAACGCGAAGAGGCAGAGCTCAGGCTCATCGAAAGCGGTCAGCTTGATGATGAAGAGTTCCCGTATTCGTTCTACGAAAGCTAGTGCTCCAAGCCCGATTAGACCGATAGCCACCGACAAGGTCGCTGCAGCCACGAACCCTTGTTAGCGGTCTTCCGCATCGCCGTGAAGCGGTAGGGGTGGGGTAAAAAGTGGGGTAAAAACTCGCCACATCCTGTCGTATTCCCCCACTTCAGATACGACATAGGACACCCGAAACACCGCGTAAATACTGCATTTTGTCGTATCTGACCCATTCCTTGGCGCGAAAGGGGTCCAGGGATCGCGACAGCCCCTATGACGCAAAACACCTCACCACCCGGCGTAGTATGTGCGGATGCGAGCTTTCACGTCCGATCCGTCTTCCCCTCTGCCCGTCAAGCGGAACAACAGAACGTCCTTCACTTTGAGACCTTCTTCCGTGACTTTGAAGGAGCCTTCGTGCCCTTTGAGCGCTTCTTCCTGCCTCGTCGCGGTCGAGGCATCGGTGGCTCGCCATCCCTCCCAAGCGGTTCGCCGTCGACTGCTTGACCGGGTGCGCGGTTAGGTCGGTAACTGTCCAGGGAATCTCCGGCCCCAGGAGCCGGCATGACGCCAATAATGGCGCTCAACATCCCAAGGGCATAAACGGCGAACTCTCGGTCATTCAAATCGTGGCGAAGACCCCAGTTCCAGGCCGGTGCCATCAAGAACTGCCTGATGTCAGCCAGGAAATTCGCCAAGTCCCTCGCTGACAGGACACGACCGCTCGGCACCCCTGCTGCGTAACACATCCATGCGTCTTTCACTGCCTCACTAACAGAGGGAGGGAAGTCTTTGTACTCTGGAAATGCCCGCTCTAGCAAGCGGGCAAGGTGCGCTCGTGCCTCGGCCTCGTTTGGACTCACTTCCCGGCCCGACGTAGCCTCCGCAATCTGCTGCGCCGTTTCGGTTTGCTCGCCTTCACCCGTGGCGAGCCATGCCTCACGGACGCCCAGGGCCTTTGCAGCAGATCGAAGGAAATGTAGAGGTGGTTCAGTAGGCCCCTTGAAGTAGCTATGTACGCTTGCATAGCTGGACCCACGGACCCCCTGAGTATGAAGCTCCTGTTGCAGTGAGCGGATGCTTCTTCTGCTGTCCTCCGTAGCTTTCTGCAAGCGACCAGCCACGGTCTGAACGTCGCTCATTCCTTCCTCCATTGTCAGCAAACTAGATCGCAGCCGTACCCGGCGTTATCGGAATATTAAACCAATTGACGGTCAATTGGAACCCGCTAGTTTACGCAGCATACCGATAGCCGATCGGTATTGTATACAAAGGCGAGGGACCGTCATGCATTCACGTAAACCCGAGGTCTTGTCCTTTCGAGTGAGCCGGCAGGAATCCGCGCTGATAGAGGCTGCGGCTGCCAAAGACGGAGTGTCGATCAGTGAGCTACTGCGCAGACTGATAGTACCAGCGGTCTACCAGCGAATGGCCGCCCTACTGCACGAGCACACCGGTCGGGGCCGATGAAACTGTCCGCGCAATATGAGCCGCCAAGCCACGGCTGCCGACGGGAAGATAATGCCTGACGTGGAGACGTCTTGCGTGCTGAGCGAGGCTCTCGGTTACGCGAGCCGAGGTTGGCCTGTTCTGCCGCTCCATGCCGTTCGCGACGGTCGTTGTTCGTGCGGTAATTCTGACTGCAGTAGCCCTGGCAAACATCCAATAGGAGCTGCGGCCCCGAACGGCGTCTCGAACAGCACCACCGACAGAGCGATCATCGAGGAATGGTGGAGACAGTATCCGGATGCCAACGTCGGCATCGCTACCGGCGCGGTGAGCGGCATTGTGGTGATCGACGTGGACGGCGACGATGGTGAGAAATCCGCCAAGGAGTTCGGCGTGCCGCCCACCGTAACCGCGATCACGGGTGGCGGGCGTCATCTGATCTTCGCGACGCCTGAGACGCCAATTCACAACGCGGTGCGCTTCCGTCCCGGCCTCGATGCACGCGGGGACGGTGGGTACATAGTCGCACCGCCAAGTCTGCACGCCAGCGGCGTGCGGTACCGTTGGGACAGTGAGAACGGCCTCGGGATCGACGATCTCGATCCCGTGCCGCTGCCGCAGCCGTATGTCGATGTGTTGAAGAACGGTCGTCCTCATGGTGAGGTCGTGACTCTCCGCGATGATTGGGTCGCGCTGTTGACTCAACCGATTCTCGACGGGACGAGAAACGACAACGTCTTCAGCATTGCTTACGGTCTTCTCTGCGAAGGACTATCGAGCGACTCAGCAGCCGCCATAGTGCTGGCCTTGAACGGTCACCTGTGTCGCCCGCCCCTTACCGAGACTGAGGTTCGCAGCGTTGTCGCCAGCGCGATGAAGCGGAAACTGGATCGACAGAAGCAGACACCAACGACTCAGACACCCGCCAAACTCGCGCTGCGGAACATCGAGCCGTGGCCTGAACCGGTGAATGGCGCCGACGTGCTCGACGACCTAGTCACAGCCATCAGCCGCTACGTCGTGCTGCCGCTGGATGCCGCAATCGCGACGGCGTTGTGGGTGGTGTATTCGCACATCCACACCGCCGCGTTTATCTCCCCGCGTCTGGCTGTACTCAGCGCGACTAAGCGATGCGCCAAGACACGGCTACTGGAAGTGATCCAGTACGTCGTCCCCCGTCCGCTGTTCCAGTCGAACGCGTCAACGGCAGCGGTGTTCCGCGTTATCGACGGAATGTCGCCCACGATGCTGTTGGACGAGGCGGACACGTGGATCGAGAAAGACCCCGAGCTGCGCGGGATTTTGAATGCCGGGCATTCGTTTAGCGGCGCGGTGGTCTACAGGTGCGAAGGTGACAAGAACGAGCCGCGCGCGTTCAAGGTGTTCACACCCATCGCGTTCGCAATGATCGGGCGCCCACCCGACACGCTTGAGGATCGAAGCATCGTGATCCAGATGCGACGCCGCCGACCCGAAGAGCGAGTCGAGCGCATCCGGCACGATCGGATGATGGTAGAGATGGACCCACTCGCCAGGCGGCTCGCACGGTGGGCCGCTGACACGCGTGACGAGATCGCATCGTCCGATCCGGACGTACCTGATGAGCTGGACGATCGCGCGGCAGACAATTGGCGACCACTGTTGGCGGTTGCCGATGCTGGCGGGTCCTGGTGGCCTCACAAGGCAAGAGAGGCCGCATCGTCGACCCTCGCTCGGCGCGAGGAGCAAGATCACGCTGTGGCGCTGCTGGATGATCTCAGGACCGTGTTCGGGCAGCAGGAGCGACTTCCAAGCAAGCAGATTCTGGTTGCGCTACACGCGATGGAGGATCGGCCCTGGTCTGAGTACGGGAAGAAACAGGAGCCCATCACTCCCCACCAGCTCGCGGCATTGCTCCGCCCCTTCGACATAACACCCAAGAAGTGGCGCGAAGGCGGTCAGACTGTGCGCGGGTACATCCGCGCCGACTTCACCGACACTTGGGATAGGTGGCTCACTACACCGAGTGACACAAGCGCCCCCCACCCCCAACCCGCCACAGGTGCCACAAGATGAAGCGATATGGCCGTAAACCGCTCATTTACAAGCACTTAGTGTGTGTCGGACGGTGGCGTACAGGGGGAATATCTGTGGCGTGTGGCGGACTGTGGCGGGTTGCAGGCGGGGGGGTCTCAAGATCGTCGACACGGGGGTGCATGCACCTCAAAAAGACGGGCGACCACTGAGGGTGATCGCCCGCATAAAACCGCGGGGGGAACAAGTCTCCCCGCTGTAACTGCAGATGAAAGGTAAGGTACACCGATGACAACAGCAAAGGGCTTCGAAGCAAGACGCCAGCGGGCGCTCGCAGCTGGGGCGCAGAAGGCAAAGGCGCAAGGGCAAGGGCTGGGGTTCGTGAAGTTCCAGGACCAGGGTGACTACATCGAAGGCGATGTGGTCGAGTGCTGGGAGGTGCAAGATCGTCAGGTCGTCACGATCAAGGCGACCAAGGTAGCCGCTCCCGTGTTCGACGGTGACAAGAACGAGGTGCAGGTGGAGCCCGGCGACTTGGTGTACGTCGGCATCAGTTCGGCTGATCTACGTGGCAAGATCACAAACGAACACAGGGGCGCTCGAGTGCTGATCGGATTCGTCGGAGAGAAAGCGCTGAAAGGTGGCCGTACGATGAAGCGGTTCGACGTCAGCTATTGGAGTACTGGACCAGAACCGAACTACGAGGACGAGGAACGCGAGGCCATGCAGGACGAGGCAGCCGCGTAACCGAGGTGAATACCACCCCCATGTCGACGTCGTTCAATGAATAGGTACAGAGCAGAAGGACTCACATGGTAAAACCTCAAACGGAGCTAGTCACTAGCTGGCGGGATCGCGCTGCCGAGTACGAGCGCGACGGGTTCACCGAACCGGCAACGCTGTTGCGACGTTGTGCCGATGAACTTGAGAATGCATGGCGTGTGTGGTGGACACAGCCGCTGACGGTCGCGAGCGCTGCGACTGAGAGCGGTTACACCGCCGACTACCTCCGGCAACTCGTTCGCGAAGGGAAGGTCAATCCCATCAGGATCCACGGTACGGGACCGATCCACATACGCCGGTGTGATCTACCTAAACGGCCGGGAGCAGCGATTCGTGAAGCAGCTTGACGGCCTTGCGTCCGTTGGGTCGCTACACCATATTGGTGTAGTATGTCTAACGGATTATCTGACGCGGTTCGCGAAGCAATCGAGAAGGCACCCTGTAGCCTGCGCCGGTTGGCGGAGGATGCAGAGATCCCGCACTCGACCCTCGTACGCATCCGCGACGGTTCGCTCAACGCCAGCCCCGCAGTGGTTGAACGTCTGATGGGTGCGCTGGCCATGTGGGCCGAGCGGTGCGACGAGGGGCAACGCGAGCTAAAACGCGCGCTCAGGAAAGCGAGGTCTAAATGAGCCGTAAGAAGACATGGCAGTCTCGCGTGGGCCGTCACGGCGCCCGAGTCACTGTGCGAGAACGAGTCGTCGGTGGACCGGTCTACATGTTGTGGTGGGACGGCACCCTCAAGGGGCGACGCAAGCGTAGCCTCAAGTTCAGGGTGCGCGGGTCCGATGGTGAGCTCATCAAGGAACGTGTTAAGCGTGCCGAGGTGGAAGCTTTGGCGAAGTCGTCCGAACTGCTGCGCGACGAGGTACCGGATCCACGGGCCACGCTGGGACAGGCAGTCGATCTATACCGGCGAGAGGTTGTCGCGGAACAGTTGGCCAGGCAGGAGGAGGACACTCAGCGCGAGTTGACGCTGTGGGAGAACCGTCTCGGCAGAAGTTACGTACTCGACGCGTTCAGCATCTCCGACTGGAACGGGTTCCGGCGTGACCGGGAATCGGGACGCATGGACGCGCAAGGCTTAGTTGTGGTCAAGCCGGAGAACCGGCGACCAGTAGGCAAGCGCGCTGTTGCCAAGTCGCTGAAGGTATTGCGTCACCTGTGCCGAGTCGCTGTCGAACACCGACTCCTGGCAACCGATCCGACGCGAGGCTTCGAACTACCAACAGAGGCGAACCCAAAGCGGCCGGTTTACGATGATGACCGGTACGAGAAACTGCTGGAACGGGCCGACCAGATCACGATGTATGGACCGAAGTGCCAGAAGGTGCCGACGTACCTACCGACGCTGCTCGTCCTAGCGCACGATACCGGGCGCCGTATCAGTGCGATCCTCGCACTGCGCTGGTCCGATTGGTTGCCGGACTACACATCGAACGGTGGTCTGCGGTGGCGTGCCGAGCACGACAAGGTCAAGCGGGAATCGGTTATCCCCGTGACCACTGACGTGAAGCAAGCGCTTGAGCGCTTTCGTACTGAGCACCCTGGCGTAGGCGAAGCGCTGATGTTCCCGGTACCGAAGGACCATAGTCGACCGGTTACCCAACAGACCGCTGCCAGATGGCTGCGAGAGGCTGAACGGAAGGCCGAACTCGAACATCTGCAGGGTGGCGTATGGCACCCCCTACGCCGCGCATGGGCTACTTCTCGCAAGGGACTCTCAGTCAAAGACGTTGCCGAGGCAGGTGGGTGGAAGGACACAACGACGCTGCTGAAATGCTACCAGCATGCCGATCCCGAAACGCTGGAAGAGGTGGTGAACAGCGGCAGGAGGTTAAGGCTTGCGTAACTGGGCCGATTCTGACCCAACAACTGACCCACCCTCAAAATCGAGCGGGTCAGAGGCAATACCTAAGTCGATGTGGCTAACGGCATTGGCCCCGGTGGATTCGAACCACCATTCCCGGATCCAAAGTCCGGTGTCCTGCCATTGGACGAGGGGCCATCAACTTCTTGACTTGCAACACGTTAGGCCCGCATCTGCGGGGACACAAACCTAATCGAATGGAGGACCGAACGACAGATGATCTGCAGATCACAAATCGTCGGTAGTCGCCCCTCCCGCCGCCTGCTGTCTCGTCTCGGTCTTGATCAGCTGCTGATCCCGCTCCCCGATCTCGAGTGCAGCACCATCCCGTTCTCGCTCGTTCTTGTAAATGGCGATGACCGCAGAGCCGGAGCCGGAAACTCTAACCAGCAGTGGCCGGGTGCCGGCCACGCGTTCGAACAGCTTTCGGAGCCCCGGCTCCCTGCCAAACAGAACGGGCTCGAAATCGTTGCCACCCAACCGACCGATGCCACCCCAAGTAGTCAGTGCATCGTGGTCTAGCACTACGGCTCCGCGATTCTGCAGCGCAGTGCCACCGTTTGAGACCCGCTCGTATGCCTGTTTGGTCGGGACGCCGAATGGCGGGACTGCCAGCAGTACCGGAGCCGATCGGGGTGGGGTGAGCCGAAATAGCCTCTCGCCGCGGCCCCAGGCCAGTGCCAGCGGGGCGCCTGCAGCAAAGAACGGCACGTCACTGCCCAACTTGGCCCCCAGCTGCAGGATCTCGTGTCGCGGCACCGCGTTTTCCGCTAGGAGGTTCACGGCATGCAGCGCCGCCGCCCCGTCGCTCGACCCTCCTCCCAAGCCACCCTGTACGGGGATCTTCTTGGTCAGACGGATACGCACGCCGAATCTGTTGCCAGTTGCTTCTAGCACCAGCTGTGCCCCGCGGTAGGCCAGGTTCTGGTCCGTCGGTCCGGTGTCGGCCCCCTCCACCTCGAGCTCGATTCCGCCCGCAGTGCGCTCGACGCTCAGAGTGTCATGCAGTTCCAACAGCGTAAACAGCGTCTCGATGGTGTGAAAGCCGGAGGTTTCCCGAGCGAGAACCCGCAGAAACAGATTCGCCTTCGCGTGAGCCTGGATCGTCACCATTTCCGTCATCTATCGATACCTGACAGCCCACAGCCGGCCGCTGGCCGCTGGCCGCTGGCCGCTGACCGCTGACAGCCCCTCATTCCTCCCGCTTTCTCAGGTCCGCTAGATGCAAATGTGCTCTCGAGAGCGACCACATTCCCAGCAGCGTGATTGGAATAAACCCTCCTAGGTGAAAACCAATCGCCATCGAAACGGCGGGTCCGGCGCCCACGCCGTAGAGAGCGAGCGTCAGGCGACTGACCGCCTCCCATTGCCCGAAGAAACCGGGGCTGAACTGCACAGCAACGCCAAAGGAGAGCAGCGCCTGCAGCATCAGCGTGGCCGACCAGGGTACGTCGATAGAGAAGGCCACGAAGGCAAACCAGAACGATGCCGCCCCGGTGAGCCACACCACCAACGACCAGAACATCGCGGCGCCGAAACGCCGCGGACTCCTCAGCGCATCGAGTCCTGAAAGTAGTCCCTCTACTGTTCGCACCGCTGTGTCGGACCACCTCGCTGGCAGTAGGCGCACCGACAGCCGGCGGGCGGCATCCAGGGTTGGCCGTGGCCAATGTACCACGATCGCAGCCGCCAATAGTGCTGCGAGAAAGACAATCGCCGACCAGCGAGCGATCTCCCCCAGGGTGACCGATCCCACTGATGTTTCGGCACCGAAACCTCCGGCCCATGTCGCGACGGCGAGCAATCCCACCAAAGTCATTCCATCCAACACGCGTTCCACCGCGATGGACGCGAAGGCGGTCGTGAAGCGAGATCCCGTGAGCCTGCGAGCGGCGTACGCGCGAGCGAACTCCCCCGCCCGAGCGGGGAGCAGGTTCGTAGCCATGAAGCCAATCGCGGTGGCGTGCCATAGGGGAACGAACGGCAGTGCCGCGCCCTCCAATCGCAGCAAGTACTGCCACCGGATGGTTCTCAGTGGGAAGGCGAGGGTGGCTAGGAAGACCGCGACCAGGAAAGAACCTAGGCGCACGCCGCGGATGTTGGTCCACACATCGGCCAACCGCACGTCGTGCAGCGCCCACCAGATGAGTAGAGCTGACGCAACCAGCCCCAACGCTCCGGTCCAACCGAAGCCTCGGTTGCCGCTATTCCGGTTGCTGGAAGCTGAGGTCGACGAGATCGAGTAGCTCCTCAACCAGTTCGTCAAGGAGAGGTCTGTCGAGTTGGGGTTGCGCGAGTACGCCTCGTATCTCGCCACGCACTTCGTTGGCCCTCTCGAACGCACCTGCGCCGCTGTAACAAAGCTCAGTTATGGGGACGACGTCCTGCTCGGCGGTGTCTAACAGCGGCTCGGGCAGCTCAGGCACTGTCGCCGGCTCAACCTCGGGTATGTATGGTTCGGCAATCGCCGCTGCCCCCGGCTCGCCGGCCAACAGCTCGTCCATCGAGGACACGGCACCTGTTGGATCAGCTACCATGTTCTCGTAGCGCGCCCAGCTGGAGACGAGGTCCTCCGAGACTGCCGTTTTCGGGGCAAGGTCGGCTTCAGCTGGCTCAGGCTCGACATCGGGAATGACCGGTTCCGGTAGGTCTTCGATGGGTGCCAGCACTGCCGCCGATGGTGCCGGTGGCCGCGGCAACGGACCACCTCCAGCTTCGTCCCCGGCTGATCCCGCGTCCGCCGGAATCGCACGGAGCGCCGCGGTGACTGCCGCTAGTCGAGCTGCCAGTTCCGGCTCGTCAATCTGGTCCGACCCGCTCAGGATTGTGCCCGCCTCACGCAGCTGTCTCACGAATGCGTCGGTGTGGTGCACCGGCGCGCGGCGGCTCACCGCGCTCGCGGCGCTCGACGCGAAGTCAGCCACGGCTTCTTCCAGCGGGCCACCGGCTACTGCGACCAGCGATCGGAATGTTGCTGTCAGGGCGAGAGCCCTCAGCTCACGCTGAGTATCCCATTGCGCTCGGTGTAGCTCCTCGGCTGCCTGCTTGAGATGCTCTCCGTGGGCGACCAACTCCAACTGCACCAACCGGCCGGGTCCCGCCGAAGCGGTGCCTTCCTGCACGACATGCGGCCCTTCGTCCTCGTAGTAGAGCGACTGGATCGATACGACTTCGCCCCCGACGTCGAGAATGGCACCCAGACGCCGCGCGAACTCCTTGGCCTCGGAGGAGTCGGCGCGGGCCGATCCGGAGGCGGTGATTTCCTTTGCAGCTCCCGACAATCCCCGGGCTGCCGAGTCGAATAGCAATGCGAAATCGTTCGGGTGCTCGGTACCTCCTTCGGCGGCTCCAATGGCGCGCTCGACCCCGTCCAGGAACTCTGGCATGGGTGAGAGTTCCGGCAGTACCGCCAATCCTCTGAGGGGTTGCATGGCGCGAAACACGCTCTCAAACTGATCCGAAGCGACCGGTCCACGTTGGAACGAGCGCGCCAGCTGGTCTAGAGTACTGGCCACCGTGGCGGCTTCGCGCGCCAGGAAGGCCCGCGTGCCGGCGTCGATCCGCTGCAGGGCTTCCTCAGACGGCCTGCTTGTTGGCGATACTCCAGCGGCCGCGTTCAGCTCCGTCGTTATCGCTGCGGCTTTGTCCTCTTCCGCCTCACCCCAGGACGCAATCTTGCGTACGAGAATCTTGAGGTCGTCCAGCGCACGCACGGCAACTTGTTGTGTTGCAGGATCCCAGGACGCCCTGTCCTCCCTCAACGCGCGAGCCAGATTCTCCAGTCCCGCGGCTGCGTCACCGATGGACTGCTGATTCGCCATTAGGGCCGATCCACGAAGCGCCCTGGACAGACGGAGGAACTCCTCACGGTCCGGCCCAGCCGAAGCCGAAACGAGGCCGTCGAGCTGCTCGAGATACTCGCCGGCCTCCATCGCGAAGAATTCCCTGAGTCCCATCTGCTGATTCATGGTTTCAAACCGTTTGAACAAGCTAACCTACGACTACCCCGCGGCGCGGTCAACGAGCGGCGTCGACTAGCCGACGCATTTCCTTCACGGCCACCTCGATTCCCGCCATCACGCTCCGACTCACGATTGTATGACCAATATTCAGCTCCTCGATCTCGGGAATCGCGGCGACCGGCTGAACGTTTTCATAAGTGAGTCCATGGCCAGCGTGAACAGCCAGGCCAAGGGAGCTAGCGTGGCTGCTTGCCTCACGCAGCCGCTCGAGCGGCTCCGTCGAGCTGCGGTAGTGATTCGCATACTCTCCGGTGTGCAGCTCGATGGCCGGCACGCCCAACTCAGCCGCGCGGTCGATGGTCGGCAAATCGGGGTCAATGAACAAGCTCACCCGAATCCCGGCAGCCGCTAGATCGCCGATCGCGCCCACCAATCGCGGGTTGGGTGGCTCACCCACTCGCAGGTCCAGTCCACCCTCGGTGGTTATCTCCTGCCGGCGCTCCGGTACGAGAGTGGCTTGGTGTGGCTTCAGCTCAGCAGCGATTCCCACGATCTCCTTCACAGTAGCTAATTCCAGATTCAGTACCGTGGTCACTGCGCCGGCCAATGCATGAACGTCATCATCCTGAATGTGACGGCGGTCTTCTCTCAGGTGCACTGTGATGCCATCGGCGCCGCCACGCTCGCACAGAAGAGCGGCACGGATCGGATCTGGCTCATCCGCCCTTCGTGCCTGCCGTACTGTCGCCACGTGATCGACATTGATGTAGAGGCGCATTGCCTGCTTGCCCCGCATTCTGGAAACTCTTAGGTTCGAGATGCAATGAACTTCACAGTGCATACTCGGGTTGCGCAAGCGCGCAGATCACTGACCGTGGCGGCACTTGGCGTCGCGGTTTTCGCATGCGGCAAGAAGGAGGCCGTTGGCCTGCCGGCGCCGACGGATCCCGACGCTGCCGTTGTCAGATTCCTGAGCGCGATTCGGGCCGAGGACACCGATGCCATGGCCCAGGTATGGGGTACCTCGAGTGGGCCCGCCGCCGACCGCCTCGATCGGGATGAGTTGGAGCAGCGCCTCACAGTCATGAAGGTATACCTCGAGCACGAGGAGTACGCGATCGTCCCTGGGGTTAGGGACCCGACGATCGACGTCAGGCGAGGGGAACGACTCGTGGTTGTCCGGCTGACGCGCAAGGGCTGCACGCCCATGGTGCCGTTCACCTTGACACCGTACCAGAACGGCTGGCTCATCCGAGACGTGAAGCTTGAGGCTGCGGGCAACCCAGCTCGCAACTGTGCGGTTACGCCCTAATCTGACAGCCGGTCTGTAAGGATCACTCAGTGAGTTCGAGCAGGACCCCTCCGGTGGCCTTTGGATGCACGAAAGCCACGCGGCGTTGACCTGTTCCGGCCCGCGGAACCTCGTCCACCAAGCGGTATCCCTTGTTGCGGCACTCGCTCAGCGCCTTTTCCAGACTCGGTACGCGGTAACAGACGTGGTGAATGCCAGGGCCACGCTTGGCTATGAACTTGGCCACCGGACCGTCGGGTCCGTCCGGCCGCATCAGCTCGATTTCCACGTCGCCAATGGCGACGGGAACAATCGTGGCGCCATCTGCCGTTTCTGGCTGCGAGGGGGTTAGGCCCAGAACGTCCCGATAGAAGGCAGCGGCCTGTTCGAGGTCGTTCACCGCCACTCCGATGTGAGCTACGCGTGCGTCGGATACGGTCACAGGGCCTCCGTGAGTACATTTATCAGTTCGTATGCGCGCAACATAATGAGAGGGAGCTAGACATGGCAGGGACGGAGCTACTGGTGGAAGTGGGAGACGACAACTTCGAACAGGAGATCGAGCAGCACCAGGGAGTGGCTCTGGTTGATTTCTGGGCGGCCTGGTGCGGGCCGTGCCAGATGATTGCACCACACGTGGCCCAGCTGGCGCAAGACTACGAGGGTCGGGTCAAGGTGGCGAAGCTTGATGTGGACAACAACCAGAAGACGTCGATGCGATTCAACATCCGGTCGATCCCAAGCCTACTTGTGTTCAAGGACGGGTCGTTGGTGGATACCGTGGTCGGATTGGTGGCTAAGGAGCACTTGGCGAACGCAGTGGAGAAGCATCTCTGAGACTCCGAATTCCGAATCGCCCTTCCGCGGCTATGGAAGACGAACTGCCGGCGCGTGACCATGAGTCCCGCGCCGCTTCGTCTTTGTGCAGATTATAGTCGTGTCAGGGAGATTGTTCGTAGTCGCGACGCCTTTGGGAAACCTAGGCGACCTATCTGAGCGAGCAGCACAGGTGCTGCGCGAGGTGCAGGTTGTGGCTGCCGAGGACACGCGTCGTACCCGCACTCTGCTACAACACATCGGTGCCCGACCGCGTGTGATCAGCCTGCATGCGCACTCCGGTGAGAGTAAGCTCGAGTCCGTGCAGCGGATGCTGGCAGAGGGAACGGACGTCGCCTACGTGTCTGACGCAGGCACACCGGCCGTGAGCGATCCTGGCGCAGAACTAACTCGCCGCGCCCGCGATGCCGGAGCATCGGTGGTCCCGATACCGGGGCCCTCAGCCGTTGCAGCCGCGCTCTCTGCCTCCGGTCTTCCGGCTGACAGCTACACGTTTCTGGGGTTCCTGCCACGCAAAGGCACTGAACGGACTCGGCTGCTAGCTGAAGTCGCGGGCAGCCTTCGGACTGTGGTGCTGTTTGAGGCTGCCAATCGGTTGGCGCGGTTGCTCGCTGATCTGATCGGAGTATGTGGTGCGGATCGATGGGCCGTGGTGGCCCGCGAGCTCACCAAGGTCCATGAGGAAATCAAGCCGGGAAACCTGACCGAACTGGCGGTTTACTATGAGGAGCACCCGCCGCGGGGAGAGATAACCCTGGTCGTTGCCGGAACCTCGCCGACAAAGAGCAGGCCTGATCCCGAGTTGGTGGCCGCGCGTGCCCGGGCCCTGTTATCCCAGGGGAACAGTCGTAAGGACGTGGCCGGCCTACTAGCCGAGGAATTCACGATGTCCCGCAATGAAGCCTACGACATGGTCGTTCGACTATGAGGTGGACTGCGCTGGTCGGCCTGAGTCTCCTGGGCGCACCCTCGGCCAGCTACGGACAAGAATCCGAACTCACCGTCGGGCGAGTCCACTACGATGGAGGCGGGGATTGGTACGCAAACCCATCCAGTTTGCCCAACCTATTGGCCGCAATCAGGGAGAGGACTCGACTACCTGTGGCCACAGCGGAGCGAGTAGTCCGCCTGACCGGTCCTGAGCTGCAGGAAGTACCCTACCTCCACATGACCGGGCACGGCAACGTGCTGTTCACTGACGACGAGGTCGAGCGGCTGCGCAGATATTTGGAGAACGGTGGGTTCCTGCACGCAGACGACAACTACGGGATGAACGAGTCGTTCCGACGTGAAATCGCGCGTGTCTTTCCGGAAGCGTCATTGGTTGAAGTGCCGCTCGATCACGAGATCTACCACCTAGTGTATGAGTTCCCCAACGGACTCCCCAAGATCCATGAACATGACGGCGAGCCAGCACAAGGCTTCGGCATATTCGTCGATGACCGGTTGGCGGTGTACTACAGCTATCAGTCGGACTTGGGAGATGGATGGGAAGATCCACACGTACATGAAGACACTGCCGATGCAAGAGAGGCTGCGTTACGCATGGGCATCAACTTGTTCGTGTACGCCGTGACAGCGACACGATGACCCAAACCGAACGATGGCTCAAGGCCCGGCGATCGGGGCTGGCAGCGAGGGTCTGGTGGGCGGGAGCCCTGCTGACGTTGGGACTGCTGTTAGGGTCTCTCGGACTCGGCGTACTGCTCGGCCGTTTGGGCGCTTACTCTCAAGCGCCTGTCAGCGTGCTAGTGGGTTGGGCCGTCGCGGTCGCCCTGGTGGTCTGGGCTGTGCGTTGGTGCTGGGGTGAACTCCAGCGGGTCCGCCCAGCAGAGTTGGCACGCGAGATAGAGTCTGCCCGCGCTCTCAGGAATGGCTCGATTGCCGGGTTGGCGGAGCAGGTACCGGAGTCGGGCAGCGAGACCTTGGTCGAGTATGCCGACCAGTGCGCGGTGGGTTGGCTGGAACAGAATGGCGCTCCCGCCTTGGGAAAGCCCAACCGCCGCACGGCGAGATCGCTGGGGCTGGGCGGGTCGGTGTTGGCCGCAGGGATAGCGGCGTTCACGTTCGCTGGTCCCCTAACGCCAGGCGGTGCGAAGTTCTGGAGTCCATGGGCCACCATTCGGGGCCCGCGCGGTCCCGTGGCAATCAGCGTTGACAAGACCGAGATCCGGCGCGGCGATTCAGTCGTCGTCTCGGTCACCGCGTTTGGCAGGCCGGCTGCGAACTTGTGGTTACGTGCGCCGGGTGAGGCGTGGTCGTCTCGCGCGTTGGTGTTGGATTCAATAGGCTCGGCTCGAGCGGTGCTTGGCCCGCTGACAAGCGACCGATACATCCATGCAGTGAGCGGCGGGCACGGCTCGGACACCCTACACGTGGCTGTGCGCATACCCGCACTGATATCCGACCTGCGCATCCTGGCCAGCTTCCCTCGGTACCTCGATCGAGAGGACGAGCCGATCACTGGTGGACCCGAACCAGTGTCTCTGCCGGTGGGCACACAATTGTCCAGTAGCGGGCGTGTCACTGTGCCGTTGGCGGCAGCCGCATGGCGAGACGGAACCCGAGTCGCCGAGCTGAATGTGGAAGACAGGGGATTTGACGGCGGGTTCCGCGTAACCCGCAGCGGCTCGTGGCGTCTGCATGTCACTGCGACGGACGGCGGCGGACTCGAAGAGGCACCGCCCGAGCTCAAGATCGTAGCTGTGCCCGACAGCGCGCCTGTCGTTGCCATTCCAATACCGATGGCAGACACGTCGATTAGCGTGTCTCTGCGCCAGCCGGTGGTGATAGACGCACACGACGACTACGGTCTCGTCCGCGTCGAGGTGCTGAGCTGGCGGGTGAGCCCGTTGGGTGGCGTGGGCGACTCTTTGGTTGACACGGTGTCGCTGCCCGGAGGACCGGTCGATCGGGCTGTGCTGCAGTGGACACTCGATCTGAATGCGCGCGGATTCCTGCCCGGCGACACCGCGCGGTTCAAAGTACTCGCACTCGACAACGCTCCGCGCACACAGACTGGTGAGAGCAGAACTTTTTCGCTCTGGTTGCCAACGGTGGCCGAGTTGCGACTGGAGATCGGCGATCGGTCAGCGGCGCTCGCCGAGGGCGCCGACTCGCTCACCGAAGCACAGCGAGAGTTGGCTCAACGGCTCGACGATCTGGCAGCGGAGCGCCAGCGCGACGCCGATGCGACACCCCTGGGTGGAGAGTCTCAGGGTGACCTTCCGTTTGAAACGGTGGAGCGGGCACAGCAGCTCTCGGACGAACAGGAGCGGGCGCTCGAACGGGCTCAAGAGTTGAAGCAAGAGCTGCAGGAGCTGTCCGAAGCGGCTTGGTCGGCTGGCATAACCGACCCCGAGTTCCACAAACAGTTGCGAGACCTTCAGGAACTGCTGGACATGGCCCTGACCGAGGACATGCTGGATCGGTTGGACGCGCTGCGTGAGGCGATCGAAGAACTCGATCCTGAGGGGGTGCGCGAGGCGTTGAGGCAACTTGCTGACGCCGCCGACGAAATGCGCAATCAGCTCGAGCGGGGTCGCGAGCTGTTCGAACGGGCGGCCATCGAGGGAGGACTCACCACCGCGGCTGCGGAAGCCGAGGAGCTGGCGGCGCGCCAGGACGAATGGAATGACGCGGTAACTGAGGCCGGGTCTGACAGCTCACTCGCAGCCGAGGAACAGGCTCTCTCGGAGAGGGCCGATTCCCTGGCGTCACAATTGGACCAGCTAGGGGAGCGGCTCGCCGAGGCGGGAACCACGCCGAGCGAACTTGGCAGCTCCACAGAGCGAGCCGAACGGGCTGCCGGTCAAATGCGCGACGCTGCGCAGCAGGCGGGGCAGGGGCAGCGTCGAGATGCGCGGCGATCGGGGGAGTCGGCTAGTGCGTCTCTCGAGCCGCTGGCCGCGGAGCTCGAACGCCAACGCGACGAGTTGAGGGAGGAGTGGCGTGGTGAGGTGGTGGAAGCGATGGACAGGGCCCTGGTGGAGACGGCGCGCTTAGCTGGGCAGCAGCAGGATGTGATGCGACGTTTGAACCGAGGCGAGTCGGGCCCGGACGTCAGGGCGACGCAGGCTGCCGCACGTGCGGGAGTCGACAAGGTTCGTGAGCGGTTGGAGGATGCGGCCGGGAAGAACGCGCTGGTATCGCCGCAAACGGGAGCAGCGTTGGGGTTCGCGCGGCTTCGGATGTCGGAGGCCTTGGAGCAACTACAGCGGGCCACGCCCAATACGCGTCAGGCAGGCGAGATGGCGGGAGAAGCGGTTGACGGCTTGAACGCTGTTGCGTTTCAGTTGCTCCGGAGTCGTTCCGAGGTAGCCGGGGCAGAGTCCGGGTCGGGACTCATGGAGGCGATGGAACAGCTGGCTCAGATGGCCGAACAACAGGGCCAGATCAACAGCCAGTCCAGTGGAATGCTCTCCCTCATGCCTTCCGCCGGTGAGCAGCTGATGCGGGAGCTACAAGCGCTGGCGCAGCAACAGCGCTCTCTGGCAAACGAATTGGATCAACTCGATGCAGGCGGAGATGTGAGTGGTGCCGGAGAACTCGCTGAGGATGCACGGGAGATTGCCCGGGAGCTCGAATCTGCGCGCCTCGATCCCGGGACCATCGAGCGACAGGAGCAGCTCTTCAGGCGTCTGCTGGATGCTGGTCGCACCCTCAGGAGTGAGGAGGAAGATGAACGGGAGGAACGAGTAAGCGAATCCGCCGACCCGCTCAACTTTCGTTTGCCTCTCGGTGGCGGACCCGTTGCCGGTGGGGAACCGAGATTTCGTTATCCCACCTGGGCAGAACTGCGCACACTGTCTCCGGCCGAGCGGCGCCTGGTGCTGAACTACTTCAGACGGCTAAACGATGGACGGCCGTAACGCTCGCGTGTTGCCGGCTGTCATCGTGCTAGTCGTCGGCTCGACGTCGTTGGCAGCGCAGCAGGTCGATGGCACGGAGTTGGAGCGACGCGGGCTGTACGAAGAGGCGCTCGGAGCTTACCGGCAGGTTCTGCAGACCGACCGCACCAATGTAACGGCGTGGTTGGGGCTGGAACGAGTGCTTGGTCAGATGAATCGGCTCGAGTCTTTGATTTCGTTGGTCGATTCGGCGTTGACGGAGCTGCCCGAAGACCGGTTCTTGAGAGAGATACAACTGCGGGCGTGGTCGTCGCTGGAGCGCATGGACAGTCTGGAGGCGGCGGCAATCCGCTGGATACAAGTAGCTCCGGAGAGCGATGATCCCTATCGGCAATGGGCCTTTGCGTTGGCGCGACGTGGGGATCATGACAGGGCGATTACGATACTGGCTGAAGGCAGAGCGCAACTCGGCGATACCGTGCTGGCCTCCGAGCTGGCGCGCATGTTCGCGTCTACGGGCGATTGGCCGGCTGCGGCGCGCGAATGGGCCGCCGCCGTAACAAAGAACGAATCCTACTCGATGTCGGCAGTCGCCTCCCTGCGCGATGCGCCCACCTGGGCCCGCGATCCTCTGTTGAGACCGTTGACACCACCCGAGGGCGATGGGGCCGCGAACCGCCTGGGTGCCGAGCTTCTGGTGACCTGGGATCGCGCAGAGGAGGGCTGGACTCTGCTCGACTCCTCTTTGCCCGGATCGAGCAGGCAGGCCGCAGCCGCGCTGGAGCGCTTCATCGAACGGACCCGTAGGATGGGTAGTGCAGATGCAGCGCGGGCCCGCGGCTACGCATTGGAGCGGCTGGCGGAGCTTTCAACCGGGCAGGAAGCGGAACGTGCCAGGCTCGAGGCCGCGCAGGCCTTCGCTGACGCGGGAGAGCTGGGAGGTGCCCGGCGCATGTTGGAACGGCTGGCGGAGGTGCCTGCCGCCACACCGAGCGATGCCGGTGAAGCAATGGCCACGGTCATCAGGGTGACCATTGAATTGGGCAGGATCGACGAAGCACAACAGCGCTTCCAGGTTTGGCAGGATCGCATGGGCGCTGACGACGTCGAGGACCTGCGGCGGCATCTCGGACGCGCCTGGATTGAGCGCGGAGAACTCGCGCGTGCCGAGGAGATACTCAGCAGTGATACAAGCATCGGGTCACTGGCTTTGCTGGGGTGGGTCCGCTTGTACCTGGGCGACCTGAGGGCGGCGGCCGAGCTGTTTCGTGCAGCGGGTCCCTTCGCGCTGTCGCGCGAGGAAGCCACGCACCGGACGGGTGTCTTGGCGCTGATCCAACGCATCGAGGCCGACTCGGTGCCCGGATTGGGGTCAGCCCTGTTGACACTGGCGCAGGGAGACACCGCGAGCGCCGTTGAACGACTCGATGATGTAGCTCGTCGCATGCCGCCCGAGGGTGGCCGCGCCGAGTTGCTCACGCGGGCCGGAGAACTCGCAGTGGCGAGTGGTCTGTACTCGGATGCCGAGCCGCTGCTTCTGGGAGCACTGTCCGCCGATTCGGCCGGACCCGCGGCGCCGGTCGCCGAGTATGCCTTGGCTGTGCTCTTCACCCGCACGGAAAGGCCGGACCGGGCCAAACAGACGCTCGAGCACTTAATCCTCACGTACACGGACAGTGCCGTGGTGCCGGACGCACGACGGTTGCTGGACCAGATATCGGGAGCGATACCGAAGTCATGAGGCGGAGGGAGTTTCTTGGCGCGGCCGCGGCCACGCTGGTCGGAACGTCGGAGGGTAGGAACGTCGGAAGGGAAGTGTCGGGTTCCTCTGTTCCACCGTTCCGCCATGCAGCCGATTTCCTCTTGATTCCGATGGACAATCGCCAGTCCGACCACCTCAAGGCATACGGTGTCGCGTACCGGGCCCTTCAGCGTGGCGCGGCGGGGGAGTGGTTACTGAACTACCGCGCCGGCAGCTTTCTATTGCCAGCCGACTCGGCGTTACAGCGGGATGCGGCTTTGAGGGGAGTGACCCTAGAGACTCTATCCGGTGCCGATCTATTGAACGTTCGGGGTGAGATACACGCCAACAACATGGACTCGATCCCCCTGGAGAAAGCCCCCAAGGTTGCTGTATACGCCCCACCGGCTGCGGCACCGTGGGACGATGCAGTGACCATGGCACTGCAGTATGCCGGCATCGAGTACGACACGTTGTGGGATCCGGAGGTCATAGCCGGACGCCTGGCTGAATACGAATGGCTGCACTTGCATCACGAGGACTTCACCGGGCAATACTCCAAATTCTACCTGACATACAGCGGGACTGCGTGGCTCGCACGGATCGTGCGAGAAAACGTCCAACTTTCCCGCACACTGGGGTTCGATTCGGTCGCTGCTCTCAAGAAAGGAGTGGCGCGGTACATCCGGGGCTTCGTCGAAGAGGGTGGCTTCTTGTTCGCCATGTGTACCGCGACAGAGACGCTGGAGATCGCGCTTGCGGCCGAAGGAGTCGACGTCGCGGCGCAGTACAGTGACGGAACCCCGATGGATTCGCAGGCATCTGCGCAGCTGAATTGGAATCGCACCTTCGCCTTCCGAGACGTCGAGTTGGAGCGCTCAGCCGCGATCGCCAGTTTCTCCAATATCGACGGCCATCAGGTCAACAACCCCGGCAGGCGCCAGCCTCTTGGCGCGTTCCAACTGTTCAACTTCAGCGCCAAGATCGATCCTGTGCCGACCATGCTGGTACAGTGCCACCGCAATGTCATCTCGGATTTCTACGGTCTCACCACCAGCTTCTCGCGCTCGACGCTCAAGCCTGGGGTCACCGTGTTGGGCGAGGAACCAGGAGCTACGTGGGTCAAGTACATTCATGGAGACTTCGGCGACGGCACCTGGACATTTCTGGGCGGTCACGATCCGGAGGATCCGCAACATCAGATCGGTGACCCTCCTACGGATCTCTCGCTCTACCCGAACTCGCCCGGCTATAGGCTCATTCTGAACAACGTGCTCTTCCCGGCGGCTCAGAAGCGCGAGCTCAAGACGTGACCCAGATTCCGACCGGACTACGTGACCGACTGGCGGCCGAGATAGCCGCGGCCGGAGGACGCGAGGTCTGTTTCGTGGCGGAGTTGGATGCGTCGGGGAACGTCACGAGAGCCCGTCCGGTGGCGAGAGGTACTCCCAACGAGGTGCTGGCACTGCCGGGCGTTGCGACGCGCGGGGAGATGCTGCTGCACAACCATCCGGGCGGCGACTTGGAACCGTCCGCCGCCGATCTCAACGTGGCAGCGAGTCTGTACGAGGCAGGCGTAGGATTCGGGATCATCGACAACGATGCGACGTCGCTCTACGTAGTTGCAGAGGTACCACGCGCGAAGTCTTACCAACGGGTCGATGCAATAGAGACTGCCAACTTACTCGGGACCGGCGGGCCGGTGGCGCAGGGGTTGGGGCAGTTCGAAGATAGGCCGAGTCAACGCGATATGGCCAGCTTCGTGGCCGACGTGTACAACGACGGCGGCGTGTCATTGCTCGAGGCGGGTACGGGTGTGGGCAAGTCGTTTGCATATCTGGTGCCCGCGTTCAGCTGGGCCCGCGCCAACGAA
>JBDHHP010000051.1:0-24091 GCA_039589275.1 Gemmatimonadota bacterium
TCGCCACCATCTCATCTCAAACCTGCTCGACTCGGAATCCGCGCCCTGATGCCGGACGGGCCCGACAGCGTTCGCTTTCACAATGGCCTTCATGACCCTTGCTGCGCAAGCGTCTCAATCCGACTCCGACCGTCTGGGGTGTAGCGGTACCGGGCCAAAGGTTGACTGAACGCGCCGTGCAGCATAGAACACGGGTGCGTGCAAAAGGGAAGACATCATGACAACCGATCGCCGCGCCACGAACTCTGGGTCTGGGCCCGTAACAGCAGCGAATCGCATTGAAGCGATTGACACGCTGCGCGGGTTCGCGCTGCTCGGCATCCTCGTGATGAATATCACAGGCTTTGCGTTTCCCTTTGCCGCCTACTTCAACCCGACGGTTTACGGCGGATCGACCGGTGTGAACTTGGGTGCATGGGTGTTCGCGCACCTGTTCTTTGATCTGAAGATGTTGGGGATCTTCTCAATGCTGTTCGGCGCCGGTGTGATCTTGATGGCTGAACGGGCCGTGGCGGCGGGGCGGAAGTTCGGTCGCATATACTATCGACGCATATTGTGGCTGCTGCTCATCGGGCTGATACACGCCTATCTGCTGTGGCATGGGGACATCCTCGTGACGTACGCACTGTGCGGTCTGCTGCTCTATCTGTTCCGCCGCCGATCCGCTCGCGCGCTGATCATCACAGGGCTTTCCGTTTTGGTGTTCGGAGCGCTGCTCAGCACAGGCGGAGGATTCGCTCTTCTGCAATTACGAAACGTCGTTCAGGAAATCGAAGCAGAGGTCGCCGCCGGAGAAGAACTGACACTGGACCGGCAATCGTTGATCGAGCAGTGGAATGAAGTCAACCATTCGTTTGCGCCAACCGCGGAACAGATTGACGAGACCATCGAGGCAATGAGCGGCGACGTGGGCCAGGTCCTGCGAGCCAACGCCAATGAGAGCGTCATGATGCACACGCAGGCGGTTCCCTTCTCGCTGTTCTGGCGCGGGCTCGGCATGATGCTCCTGGGCATGGGGATGATGAAGCTCGGTGTCTTTGCAGCGCGGCGCTCGCGCCGGTTCTATAGGAGCTGGATGATCACCGGATTCGGGTTGGGGCTACCGATCGTCGCGTTCGGCATCTGGCGCTGGAACCTGCACGACTTCGACTTCGTGTACAGCTTCATCATCGATGTGCATTACAACTATTTCGGAAGCGTACTCGTGAGCCTGGGCTACGTCTCCTTGATAATGCTGATCTGCCAGTCCGGGCTAATGGTCGGTGCGCGCGCGCGTTTGGCCGCAGTGGGTCAGATGGCACTCACAAACTACTTGCTCCAAACGGTAGTCTGCGTGGGGATATTCTACGGCTACGGCCTAGGCCTGTTTGGCCAGATCGGTCGGTTCAACCTCTGGTGGTTCATTCTCGGGATCTGGCTCTTGCAGCTGATTATCAGCCGCTGGTGGCTTGACCGGTTTCGCTTCGGTCCGGCAGAGTGGCTCTGGCGATCACTCACCTACTGGCAACGCCAGCCCATGCGAGTTGCGCAGAAACCGTGACGCACCCTACTCTCCTCGATCAGCGCCACGGGGCGCATCATCCAACCACCGTACTGCCTCGGCGAGGTCCCGAGAGATGAGCGTCTCCCACGGAAACGTGTCCGCGTAGGCCTGGAACATTCTTGCCACGCCGAAATCGGCATCGCCTGATACCAGGATAGCAGCCCTACCGCTGCCCCGAGCACGTTGAAGCTCGTGATTTGTCCGAGCCAGTGATTGTATGTCCCCATTTGACAGCCGCACGATGGTCGCTTCGCGTACGTCCCACAGAACGCTCATGCCGCGTCGAAACGCAGGATTCTCTAACGCAGCCCTGAGCGCCCCTACGATTTCGCCAGCGGACAACTCTCCGCAGGCTGTGTGTGTCACCCTTCCCAGCGATTGATCAACACTCGTCGACACCATATCCGTCACTACCTCTTGTTCACGATTGGTCCCGCTCGCGCCTTCATGCGCGAACAACAGTGGACGGGGGGCGCGCCGCGCCCTGCAGTCCCCTGCAACCAGACGCGCTACAGGGTGTGGGGGTTACAGACTGTTCCAGACTGCATCGAGGATTTGCTGGGCCTGATGCGCCGCGAGGAGGACTACCGATGCGCCTTCCATGCGGTCAGGATTTCGACCTCACGCTCGGGCGTCAGCGCCATGGGTGGATTCGCGCGCTCATCGTCAGTGAGTGCATCGGAGTAGTACCACTGCAGGGTCTCCATTGCGGTGAGCGCTACAGGCCGGAACGTGAGCCCGGCCGCCTTCGCCCTGTCGATGTTGATCCGCTGAGATCCCAGGTTGTCGTCCACGGGTAGGACCCATGGAATCGCGGCGTAGATCTCATGCTCGATCAGGAAGTCATAGTCCTCGATCCACGTCCACGTAACCTCGGAGGAGGTGGCAGCTCGCATGCCGTAGACGAACTCCTGCATCGTCATGGGTGATGCGGGACCGGTGGCGTTGAACACCCCATGGACCTCGTTCTCGATCAGGTGGATGATCCACTCCGTCAGATCACGGACGTCGATCTGCTGCACCAAATCGCTCTTCTTGCCGGGAACCAGGATTTCTCCCCCCCTGGTGAGCCGGTCAGGCCAGTAAGTGCCTCGATTGGTCCCGTCTAGCGGCCCGACGATGTAGCCGGGGCGCACAACACAGGTTCGCTCCCCGAACGCCCTCCGGGCCTCGATCTCCGAGAGGGCCTTCATCACACCGTACCGCGAAGCGATGTTCTCACCCTCGGATTCGTCTTCCAGGACCAACTCAGTGTCCTCTTCGATCTCGGTGGTCAGATAAGGGTAGAACACGCCGGTGGACGAGATGTAGAGGTAGGTTCCGGCTGCGTCTCTCAGAAGCTGCGCCGAGTCCCTGGTCCACGCCTCGTTCATACCGGACGCATCGATCACGGCGTCCCAGCTCCGGCCACGTAGAGCCTCCAGATCATTCTCCCGGTCGCCGATCAGGTGCTCGACGTGCTGAAAGGCGTCCTGGAACAGGCCTGGTCGCCTCCGGCCGCGCGTGAAGATCGTGACAGAGTGGCCCCGCTCGAGAGCGTAGCGGACGTGATGGGGTCCTGTGAAGTTGGTGCCGCCGAGGATCAGGATCTTGAGAGATCGAGACGACGGTGAATCGCTGGCGTGGCCGGCCTCAATCTCACGCAGAGAGTCTGCCACCAACGGCGAGTTACTGTCGAGACCGAGGCCGAGCGCTCCGCTCGCGGCTATGCTCGTCTTCAGGAAGCGGCGTCTGCTGGTGTCCATGAGGCGTGTCTAGGCGTAATACGGATTCGTCCCGGAATCGTGGTCGGTGATGTCGCGGATTCCTTTAATGCCCGGAATAGCCTGCTTGAGAGCCTTCTCGACCCCCTGCCGCAGAGTCACTGCTGCCATGCCACAGCCATGACAGCCACCCATCAGGCGCACGAGCACCGTTGCGTCCTGCACGTCAATCAGCTCGATCTTGCCACCGTGTGAGGCCACGGCAGGGTTTATCTGCGTCTTGAAGATCTCGCTGGCGGCAGTGAAGATCGCGTCGTCGTCCATTGGCTTTGCCTCCTGACCGATTCCCATTTCTTCCGCCTGTGCCGCCCCCACATTGACCGCGTACCGCACCTGTGACTCCAACGCTGCCCAGGGGATCGACGTGTCCGATTTGAGCACCGTCATCACGTTGCCCGAGAGGACGACCTCCGACACTCCCGGCACCGCAAGCACGGCTTGAGCTACTGGCGACTCTTCCGCCTCTGCGTCCGAGACGTACTCGTGCACACCCGACTCGGCTACAGGTCGGTTCAGAATGAACTTGCAGCGCACATCGTCGATCGGTTCTGCTGTTACATCGATGGGTAGTGGCATTTGAATTGACCTATTCTGTCAGCTGCCAGCCGCCAGCGGCCAGTCAGTCGGACAAGAGTCTGGCAGCTGGCAGCCGGCCGCCGAACTCAGCGCAATACTTCTCCCACCTCTCCCAATCCCCACTCCAACGTCTCTTTCTTGATGGTGAGTGGCGGCGCGAAGCGGATCACCTGCTCGTGCGTCTCCTTGGCCAGTATACCGCGCCGCATCAACTCTTCGCAGAACGGCCTAGCCGGACCACTCGCCTTCTTTACCACCACGCCGATCAACAGTCCCTTGCCGCGGACTTCCTCGACATGGGGCGATCCCAGAGCCCGCAATTCACCCATGAACCAGTTGCCCAGCTCCACGGCACGCTCCGGCAGCTTCTCGTCGACGATTACCGATAGGGCCGCCCGACCGATGGCGGCACCGAGTGGATTGCCGCCGAAGGTCGAGCCATGGTCTCCTGGCGAAAAGACACCCATGACCTCACTGTCTGCCAGTGCGGCCGAAACCGGGTAGAACCCTCCACTCAGCGCCTTCCCGACCATGACGACGTCGGCGTGCACGCTTTCCCAGTCACAAGCGAACAGCTTGCCGGTGCGGCCTAGACCGGTCTGGATCTCGTCCGACATGAACAGTACCCGGTTGGCTTTGCAGAGATCGTATGCCTGCCTGAGATAGCCCTCCGGCGGAATTACGACGCCGCCCTCGCCTTGAATCGGCTCCACCAGGAAGCCGGCCGTATTGGGATTGATCGTTTGCTCCAGCGCGTGGATGTCGCCGTAAGGAATCATCACGAATCCAGGAGTCAGAGGACCGAACCCCGCCTTATACGACTCCTCCGAGGAAAACGACACGATCGTGGTCGTGCGCCCGTGGAAGTTGTTGTTGCAGACGATTATCTCCGCCTTGTCATCCGGGATACCCTTGAAGCGGTAACCCCAGCGGCGCACGGCCTTGATGGCCGTCTCGACCGCCTCGGCCCCCGTGTTCATCGGCAGCGCCTTCTCGTACCCGGTCAACTCGCAGAGCTGCCGCAAGAACGGTCCCATTTGATCGTTGTGGAATGCCCGCGAGGTCAAGGTGAGCCGATCCAGTTGTTCCTTGGCCGCCGCCACTATGGCCGGATGCCGGTGTCCCTGATTCACCGCCGAATAGGCCGACAGACAGTCGAGATATTTCTTGCCGTCGACGTCCCAAACCCATTCCCCCTCCCCGCGCTCGAGCACAACCGGAAGTGGATGATAGTTGTGTGCACCGAAGCAATCGGCCTCGTTTAAATAGTCCTGTGTAGTCATCATTACAGTTGTCATCAGTAGTGCTCTTTCAATTGTCCGCGCCCTTGCCGTCCTATTGCCTAACCGCCTTACCGCCCTACTGTCTTACCGCCCTACCGCCATACCGCCATACCCGTTTGTTTACCTGCGGCGGTTATCACACCCGGAACGTAAACCGGGTATCCCACCCAGACAACGTAGCCAATCGACATGGCAGCACCATAGGGGGATCGGCAGATGAGGACCTCAACATTGAAGACACTCGCGGCAACACTCGCGCTCGGCGCGATGGCTTCATCCGGCGCGCTTGGCCAGGTGGACTTGTCTCAGCTAGGCGCGATGAAGGCGCGGAGCATCGGACCGAACGGCATGAGTGGTCGCATAGGAGCTATCGATGCGGTAAATGCCGACCCGAACATCATCTACGTCGGCGCCGCGACCGGTGGTCTCTGGAAATCGGTGAGCGGCGGCGCCACGTGGACGCCGATCATGGACTCGCTCCCGGCACCCTCCATCGGTGCCATCGCAATCTTCCAGAACGCACCCGACATTGTGTGGGTAGGCACTGGCGAAAAAGGCCGTCGCAACAGCTCAGGAGTGGGAACGGGCGTATACAAATCGATGGACGGCGGCCACGACTGGATCCACTTGGGCCTCGGAGCGACCGAGTCGATCTCCGAGATCATTTTGCATCCCTCGGACCAGAACGTCGCCTACGTTGCCGCTCAGGGACCCTCTTGGGGAGACGGTGAAGAGCGGGGCGTGTTCAAGACCACCGACGGCGGCGAGACCTGGCGCAAGGTGCTCTACGTCGACGAGCGGACCGGTGCTGCCGACCTGATCATGGACCCTTCCAATCCCAACAAGCTGTTCGCTGCGATGTGGGAGTTCCGCCGCTGGCCCTGGTTCTTCAAGTCAGGGGGGCCAGGAAGCGGCCTGTACATCACGCACGACGGGGGCGAGAGCTGGAAGCAAGTGACCAAGGAACAGGGCATGCTCGACGGCGAATTGGGCCGCATGGGCCTGGCCATCGCTCCCAGTAATCCAAACGTCGTCTACGCCCTTGTGGAGGCGAAACAGAGTGCTGTAGTGCGCTCTACCGACGGCGGCCGCAACTGGGAGGTCATTAACAACGATCCGGGCATCGCCAACCGACCGTTTTACTACTGCCAGCTAGCGGTGGATCCCGACAACGAGAACCGCGTCTACAAGATCGAGTCACCCATCAGCCTGACGATCGACGGCGGCAAGACCTGGGAAGTCATCCTACCGTTCGACGAGCGCGTGCACATCGACCATCACGCCTGGTACGTGAACCCACTGGACGGCGATTTCCTGATTACCGGTAACGACGGCGGCGTGTATGTGTCCCAAGACCGCGGCACTACCTGGCGGTTCGTGGAAAACCTGCCGCTGGCTCAGTTTTACCACATCAACGTTGACATGGATACACCGTACAACGTTTACGGCGGCCTGCAGGACAACGGCTCGTGGATGGGACCGAGCGAGGTGTGGGAGAATGGCGGAATCCGTTACTACCACTGGAAGGAAGTGGCGTTTGGAGATGGGTTCGCCACGATCGTCGACCCCACGAATCCGCGATACTTGTACGCCATGTCACAGGGCGGATACATCTCCCGCTACGACAAGAACACAGGTGAAAGCGTGTCAGTGCGGCCGGCTCACCCTGACGACGCACGGCTGAGATTCAATTGGAATGCCGGCATCGCAACCGATCCATTTGACAATTCGATCTACTATGGCAGTCAGTTCCTCCACAAGAGTGCCGACATGGGCGCGTCATGGGAGATCATCAGCCCCGACCTCACCACCAACGATCCACTCAAGCAGCAGTTCGACACCAGCGGCGGGCTCACCTACGATGCATCGGCCGCCGAGAACCACACCACGATTTTGACAATCGCGCCGAGTCCGGTGGAACAAGGACTGATCTGGGTGGGGACTGATGACGGCAACGTCCAGTTGACGCGGGACGGTGGCAGCAGCTGGGAAAACATGGTGGAGCGGATTGATGACGTTCCGGAGGCCACATGGGTGCCGCATATCGAGCCGTCCAAGTTTGATGGCGGTACTGCGTACGTGGTATTCGACAACCATCGCCGCAGCGATCAGACGCCGTACTTGTTCCGAACACAGAACTACGGTCGGTCTTGGCGCAGTCTAGTGACCGAAGAGATCGAAGGGTTCATTCACGTCATCGAGCAGGATCCCGTGAATCCCGATCTGCTGTACGTCGGCACCGAGTTCGGCATGTACTTGTCGTTCAACGGCGGTGAGAGCTGGAACCTGTGGACTCACGGTGTTCCACGGGTTCCCGTTCGTGCCCTGATCGTGCATCCGCGCGATCACGACCTGGTAATCGGAACGCATGGTCGCGCGGCATATATCCTGGACGACGTGCGGCCGCTGAGGGCGCTCGCCGCCAACCCGGCACTCGCAGAGGAACCAATCCACCTGTTCGACATCCCGCCGACGATCTTCTACCAGACCAAGCAGGTTGACGGGATGCGGTTCATTGGGGACACCAAGTTTGTTGGCGAGAACAAAGCCGAGGGGGCTCGGCTGTCGTTCTTCGTCAACACAGAGGAAGACAGCGTCAGGGTCGCGTTCGACGTGAGTCAAGACGGTGACACCGTGCGGCGGTTCCGCACCTGGGCGCAGCCGGGAATGAACCGTACAGAATGGAACCTGATGGTCGACGGTATCCCGGAACCCGGTGCATCGGACGAGGACAAGGAGTTTCCACCCACAGGATGGTGGGCCCTGGAAGGCACGTACACCGTTACGGCAGAGCTCGACGACAATGAGTCGTCAGCAACGGTACACGTCACATTCGATCCCCGCTACAACATCCCAATGGCTGACCAGCGTCGCAAGATCGAGGTTCTGGACCGAGTCAGCCAACGCCGGGCAGTGGGCCGCGAGGCCATGCATCGCATGGACGAAGCCCAGAAGACGGTAGACGCGGTGCTCGAGCTGTTGGAGGAGGATGACAGCACCCACTCTGAGGTACGCGAACAGGGAGATTCGTTGAAGGCGAAGCTCGAGGAGATCCGCGAGGAGTTCCGCGGCAAGGAGGGTCTGCAGGGCTTCGTGAACAACCCCAACACGGTTAACGCCAAGCTCTCTGAAGCCATCGGCGGTTTGGCCTCGTATTGGGGCGCTCCGACACCGTCCCACATGATCTATCTCCAGCACGCCGAGACCCGGCTGCAGCAAGCACTCGACCTGGTCAACCAGGCGTTGGACGAGGACTACGGCCAATTCCGGCGTAACGCTGAGGCGTTGAACTTGACGGTGATCAAGGAAGTCGAGCCGTTGAGTATGGATTGGAGACCGGAGAGGTAGAGGGCGGTAGAGGGCGGTAGAGGGCGGCAGAAGGCGGTAGAGGGCGGTACGCCTTCTGCCCTCTACCGCCTTTCTACCGCCTTCTCATCAACATTACTGCAAACCTATCCTCACTATCTGTAAACACGCGCTGCACCTCGAATCCGAAGCCCGCCGCGCGTTTCTTCAGGTCAGCAACGACGTACTTGCGGCTGATCTCGATCGCAACTGACTGACCGGCACGGATTGGCAGAGTGCGATCGAGGGGGGCGATGGTGACGTCCTGATCCTCACGGAACCGCACCGATATTTCCACACGCTGAAGCTTGTCGTTGTACACCGCTACATGCTCGAGACATCCCAGATCGATTGTCGTACCGAGCTCTCGATTCATCCGCGCGAAGATGTTGGTCGTGAACTGCGCGGTGACTCCGGCGCGGTCATTGTACGCTGCCTCGAGCACATGCCTGTCCTTCACCAAATCGACGCCGAGCAGAACGAAGTCACCCTCGTTCAAGTTGGATGCGACAGCACTCCAAAACTGACCCTCTTCGGCCTCCGTGAAGTTGCCGATCGTGCTGCCGAGGAATAGCACCATTGCCGGCGAGCGCTGCTTGAACAGGGGGAACGCTGCCTCGTAACGGCCAACGAGCCCAAGGAAGTGCACGGTCGGGTGCCGATGGTTGATCTGCTCGGCCGCCGCTCTCAATGCGGACTCGCTCACATCCACCGGCAGATATTGCACGGTCTCACCACCACGTCCGTACGCAGCAAGGAGGAGCTGTGTCTTGGCGGAGGTGCCCGATCCCAGCTCGATCAGAGTCAGTGGACCAGTCATCTCTCTGATTGCGTCGGAGTTCCGCTCCAGGATCTCGGATTCGGCCGGCGTGGGGTAATACTCGGGCTGTTCACTAATCTCCTCGAACAACTCGCTTCCCCGAGCGTCGTACAGAAACCGGCACGGCAGTGAGGGTGGAGAACCACCGAGTCCAGCAGCCGCTGCTTCAGCGAACTCCAAGACGGGATCGATGTCTTGCTGCTCGAGGACAACTAGGTCTGTGGTGGATCCAGTGGAATCAGAGATGTGCCAACTCCGGCTGCTGGTTCGTCATTCGGTAGAAGCAACGTGAGCGGATACGCGCGAGGATAACAGATTGAGTTGGTTTCACCATGAACCTACGGGCCGGTACGGGTATGGGCAAATCAGACCCTCAACGTTTGGACGGCATCGTGCGTAGAGAGATTTGGGCGTATTTCGAGTTTTGGTCACGCTTGGACCCCACTATCTTCAGCGGGTGGCCGGCTCCGTCCGACAAGGAAGGCTCCATACCGCGAATGCTCGAGGATTGCATGTATAGACTAGCAGCAGGTCTTGTTTCACTTCTGGCTGTGTACGGAATCCCGTTCTCCTCCGCCCGAGCCCAACAGGTTCCAACCACTGAGTCAGAACAGCCGGCTGCCATAAGGATGTTCCTGGACTGCCAGAGGGCCCGGTGCGACCGAGAGCACTTCCGGCGAGAAGTGAACTTCGTAAACCACGTGCGCGATCGTCGCGACGCGCAGGTTCACGTCCTGGTGACCTCGCAAGGCACAGGTGGTGGCAGCGAATACACGTTCCTGTTCATCGGACTACAGGATCTCGCTGGTCACGAAGACACGCTGAGATTCCTTACCTCCGCCACAGACACGGAAGACGAGCGGCGTGAGGGCCAGACCCGAACACTCAAGATGGGACTGATGCGCTTCGTGGCTGCCACTCCGATGGCAAATGACATCAGCATCCTGTATCGGCCAACCACTGAGAGAGACCTGGCTCCTCAGGCCAACCACGATCCGTGGAACCACTGGGTGTTTCGGATATCCGCCGGTGGGGATCTAGAGAGCGAAAGCAGGACCGACGAGTACTCCATCAACGGCTCGATATCGGCGAACCGAACCACCGAGATGTGGAAAACGTCCTTCTTTGCCGGGGGTAGCTACAACGAAGACCGGTTCGAGTTGGATGAAGATTCTACTCTGGTAAGCACGCGCAGCGACTGGACCGCGTCGGCCCGAGTCATCCGCAGTCTGGGCGGTGAACACTGGGCTGCAGGAAGCGAGATCTCGGCCACCAAATCGACCCGCTTCAACCAGGACCTCACCCTGCGATGGCGCGGCGCCTTGGAGTACAGCGTATTCCCGTACTCCGAATCAACGCGGCGGTCTCTAACGCTGCTCTACACGCTCGGCGTCGCTTCCTTTGACTACGAAGAGATCACGCTGTTCGACAAGACGGAGGAAGTCCTCCCCGAACAGGAGCTGTCGATCACTCTTTCCGCGGTGCAGCCGTGGGGCTCCGCTAGCACGTCCGTTGAGGGTTTCACTTTTCTGCACGACCTCTCGAAGCATCGCATCGAGCTGTCGGGCCGTCTGAGATTTCGCCTACTCCGAGGGCTGGACCTGAACCTGGGGGGCAGTGTCGCTCGCATCAAAGATCAGATCTACCTGTCCGGAGTAGATATTCCCGACGAGGACATCCTGCTGGAGCGCCGACAGCTCGGCACGGATTTCCGGATCGACACGTACTTCTCGCTCAGTTACCGGTTCGGCTCGATCTTCAACAACGTAGTAAACCCGCGGATGGGGCGTGGCGGTGGGGGAGGGAGATTCTTCTTCTAGGGGATCGCACAACCTCGCGGTGCGCATGAGATGACCCGGGCCGCATATCTCTCCCTACCACGACGAGAGCTGCGCGCGAGGGCTGACCGCGCTGTGGCCTCGCTTGCTTACTGCCGCGCATGTCCCCGCGACTGCGGCGTCAATCGACTGGAAGGCAAGTGGGCCGCCTGCAAGACCGGCCGGTACGCGGTGGTCACCAGCGCGTTCCCCCACACCGGCGAAGAGGACTGCCTGCGCGGCTGGAACGGTTCCGGGACGGTCTTCTTCGGTCACTGCAACCTGCGCTGCGTGTTCTGCCAGAACTATGACATCAGCCAGGGTATCAAGCCGGGCCCTATGGCACCAGGATCAACGTCCGGCGAGATAGCGCAGACCATGATTGCCCTGCAGCGGCACGGGTGTCACAACATCAACTTCGTGACACCCGAGCACGTGGTACCGCAGGTACTCGAAGCGATCGTAGACGCTGTCGACCTAGGACTCACGCTGCCGATAGTCTACAACACCAGCGCCTACGATTCATTGGAAAGCCTCGAGCTGCTAAACGGCATCGTAGACATCTACATGCCCGACCTCAAGTACTGGTCTGTCCGGAGCAGCAAGCGGTATCTGATGGCGGAGGACTATCCCGAGGCAGCACTCGCCGCGGTTCGCGCCATGCACCAACAGGTCGGACCCTTGGTCATCGGTAGCGACGGATTAGCCACCCGAGGAGTGTTGATTCGCCATTTGGTGATGCCAGGCGGATTGGACGACACCAAGGCGCTGCTGGACTGGATAACGGAGGAACTGGGGCCCGAGACCTACGTGAACCTGATGGATCAGTACCGGCCGGCGGGAAAGGTCTCTAACACGAGGTTCGCGGAGATCAACCGGCGTCCGACGCTGGACGAGCTGCGAGAGGCGCGCAAGATCGCGGAGGGGTTGGGCCTGAGACTGGATGCAAGGAAGGAGTTCCGCATCAGGCTTTTTTAGCGAAGCGCGACAGGGTCCGCACGGTTCGCTTCGTCCTACCGCCCTACCGCCGTTCCGCTCCACCGCCTCTCGTATCTCACCTCACGGAGTCACTAGCTCTGCCTTAACTGCCAGAATCAGTGTCTGCCCTTGTTGCGATTGCGAACTACCCAGTACCACTGTCTGGCCCGTGCCCACACTCACAGTGGTCGCGAGCGAGGGTGATCCCGTGATGGGCCACAGCTCCACTTCCAGCCTCACGGTGCCACTGTCCGCCGAGCCACGGATGTCCTGGATGTGTGCGCGGATGACGAACTGCCGACTTCCGGAGCCCGCCTCTTGTCTAACCTCACTGCCCTCGACTCCACCTAGCATCGCCTCGGCGATCAAGCGGTAGCCGCGGAACCGGAACAGCTTGCGCAGGGCCGATTCCACGTCGGCAATCACGGAGTCCGTCTGCCCCGTCCCATTTGCCTCAATGATCTTGAAGTGGAGTTGAGCCATCGGTGCAGGTTTGTCGTACTGCTCCAAAACGCGAGCGATCTTCTCCAGATTGTCGGGCGTCTCTCGCACTGTGAGCACGTTGTCGCCAATACTGATCATCCCTTGGTCGCTGGGTCGATCTCCGTACACGTAAGGCTCGATCATCCGGGCTGCCATTTCAACATTGAGGTACTGCACATCGAACGTCTGCGTATCGAGGGCAGGTCCGCGGCTGCAGGCGGTGACTGCAATCGTGGCAGAGAGTGCGGGGATAAGGCTATACAGTCTGTTCATCATTCATCTCCCTGATCAAAGAACCATACGACTACGATGTCCGGCCGATCCTCGAGATCGAAAACGGCAACGTCTTTGCCGGGTGGGGCTTCGACGTCGACTCCGCTACTCAAGGAGACGGGCGGTGGCCGCCAGATCTCCCCCGGGAGTTCCGGAGCACGATTGCTCAGCAATAACAACCCCGCGATCCCGGCCGCCGCGGCAACTGGAACCACCCATTTCCACGCTCGAGGGCAGCGTTCGGTTTGCACTCTCACCTCGGCAGCCCGCAGAGCGTCTTCAACCGATGTCCGTGGCAGTGAGGATGCGATCGACGTTTCGAGTGCTGCCTGAGCCACTAAGATCCGATTGGCCACGCGACGACACTCCTCGCACGTACCCAGGTGACCGACAAGAGCCGAGTCATCCGTTCGTGCCAACTCGGCGGGATCCGCTTCTAGAATCCAATCGCGCGCTTCTGCGCAATTCACTGAGTCAATCCCTCCACAAGGTCCGGGTGCTTCTCGAGTAAGCCCGCCCTCAAAGCGCGGCGCGCCTTACAGAGGTTGGCCCGTACAGTGACCGGTTTCATTCTCAGCATTTCTGCTATCTCGGTGGGCGAATAGCCCTGCAGATCTGCCAGATCAAACACCTCTCGCTGTCGTACCGGAAGGTCTCGGAACATTGCACGCACGGCGTTCGCGAGGTTCAACCCATCGATTTCCGAAGCTCCGTCATGCACCTCTGGCTCCTCCACCGTGACCTCACGAGCTCTCTGTTTGATTCGCAACAAGCGGCCTGCTGTTCGCCCATGCTGCAGTGCCTCATTCCTGGTGACCTGAAACAACCAGGACGTGAATCGGGATCGGCCTCTGAAGCTCCTCAACTTCCGGTACAGAACCACCAGCACGTCCTGTGTGACATCATCTGCTTCGTCGGGATCGCCTGTCTGCACCAGAGCCCAGCGGTATATCTGGTCGTAGCAGCCCCGCACCAGCTGTTCGAACGCCGCGCCATCACCTGCCTGTGCCCGCTGGACCAGGTCCTCAGCAGGCTCTACGGGTTCGTTAGCCCGACTCAACTACGCTCCGAAGCATCAAACACTGGCCTCCGATCATGAGATGACGGATAGGACGAGAACGTTTACTCGCGCTCTACCGCCATACCGCTCTGCCGCTCTGCCGCTCTGCCGCTCTGCCTCTCTGCCGCTCTGCCGCCCTTCGCACCATTGTCATAACACCTCCCACCAGTACATTGCCACACCGTGAGCCTGCTACGCCTCAACCACGTCACAAAGAGCTATCCGGGAGTGACCGCACTCGATTCAGTCGACTTCAGCTTGACTGCGGGCTCGGTGCACGCTCTAATCGGAGAGAACGGGGCCGGCAAGTCGACCCTGCTCAAGGTGATTGCAGGAGCCACGAAACTGGACGAGGGCAGCTGGAAGCTGAAACAGAGCCCGGTCCAGTTCACCAGTCCTCGCGACGCGCTACGCGCTGAAATCACGGTCATATATCAGCAGCTGGCGCTCGTGCCTCAGCCGGGTGCCGACGCAATTGTCTTTTTGGGCATGGAGCTGGCGGTGGCCGTGCCCGTCAGCCTGGTTACCCAGGATTCGTTGACGGCGAATCGGTCCAGATGATGTTCGCCCAGTTACTGCGTACCCCGTTCCTCGTAGCGTTGCTGCTCGGAGCGGCTTGTTCTCCGAAGACTCCCGACCCTCTCACATTGCGTGTGATGAGCTTTAACGTCCGTTACGGTACCGCGGATGACGGCGAGAACAGCTGGCAATACAGGAAGACGTTGGTGCGGGATGTGATCGCCGGCTTTGGACCCGACCTGCTGGGACTCCAGGAAGCACTCGATTTCCAGCTGAGCGAGCTGAGTGAGAACCTGAGCGACTACGAACAGGTGGGTGTCGGCCGAGGCGACGGAGCTATGGCGGGTGAATATGCCGCCATCATGTATCGGGCGGCTCGGTTTGAGTTACGGGAGCACGGCACATTCTGGTTCTCTGATACGCCCGAGGTCCCGGGCTCGACCAGCTGGGGTAACGCGGTGACACGTATTTGTACGTGGGCGCGGCTCTCCGACCGCAAGTCCCGAATCGCGTTCTACCTGTACAACGTGCACTTGGATCACCAATCGCAGGAATCCCGTGCCCGCAGCGCGGAGTTGCTCGCAGAGCGCATCTCGCTGCGAGCCCATCCGGATCCAGTGATAGTGACCGGTGATTTCAACGCCGGTGAAGAGAACCCCGTTATGCGTTATCTACTCGGGAGTGTCGCACGGGCTTCGGCCGGTACGGAGCCGGTGGCGGCGACGCCCGGACTGGTCGACGCCTTCCGCTCCGTTCATCCGGCGGCAACCGACGTAGGTACGTTCAACTCGTTCCGTGGCGCGACTTCTGGCGACAAGATCGACGCGGTACTGGTTTCGCCGTTGTGGACCGTTATCGACGCAACCATACTGCGCACTTCATTTGACGGGAGATATCCGTCAGACCATTTCCCCGTTACTGCTGTGTTGAGACTGGACCAGTAACGGCTCAGACCATCGCCGCCGTGAAGACAACCACCTTCGGCTTGACCAGTCGCTCGAAATCCTTGTAAGCGAGCTTGATCAACTCAGTGTGGGAGCCCGCATTGAAGGCGATCTCCTCGTCTTCGGCAAGCTTGGCCGCCGCGTACACATCCATAGCGTAGAGGTTGCCGAACGGTGGCATCCCACCAACCTCGCACTCGGGAAACAGATCCTTGAACTCCATTTCCGTGGCGAGCTCTACTGAGTTGGCCCCGGTGGCCTCTTTCATCTTGTCGAAGTCGACCTGGTACGATGCCGGCAGTACGGCCATGGCCATCTCACCGTCCACCTTGACCATGACTGTCTTGGCCAACTCCTTACCTGATACGTGAGCGGAAGCTGCGATTGCCTGGGCAGTATAGGCTGGCGAGTGGCTGATGCTGACGTACTTGATGTTGTTGCTGTCCAGGAACTCTTTGAGTCGCTTGACCGGCATGGTGACCTCCTGTGTTCCCGTGTCCCCTCGGGAGCCGGAAGCCGCCATTTGAAACCGAGTGCAGGGCGCCAACTCCCTACCCATAGACTACACCCCGGAACTGGGCGGCGCGAGGGTACGTAGCCTCAAGCGCTGTCGCACGAAAGCACCACAGCAGGCTGCGTCTCTCACCCCATTTCACCACCGACACGCTCAACTCAGTTGGATATCACCTGGGGTGCGTATGCTACGCGTTTCGGGTACACCAGGTTATTCTTCTAGGCTAGCGTTAAGGATTTGTTCTGGACATCTCTTAGACAAAATTGAAAGGCCCGGATGAAGCGCTCTCTGGCCACTCTCTTGGGATTGCACGTTGGAATCATCGCGCTGGCGAGCGCACAGGCGCTGAGCGACGCCAGCCCTGAAGAACTTGAGGATTCCGAACCGCCGGTTCCAGGAGCCCACGCGGTCTTCCGCGTGGGCGACATCAGCATCGACGGCCAGATTATCGAATCGGCGTGGCTGGGAGCCACTCCTATCAGCCGGTTCGTTCAGGGCGAACCCATCGAGGGCGCGCCGGCGGATTACCCCATCGAGGTCCGCGTACTCTACGACGCCAGTGCTATCTACGTGGCCGCGGCCATGTTCGATCCGGAACCGGAACGAATCGGCGATCAGCTGGTGCGTCGCGACGAATGGGGAGCCTACGACTACTTCGAGTTGTCGCTGGACCCTAACAACGACCGCCGCACCGGCTACCGCTTCCGGGTAAGTGCCGCCGGCGTCCAGCGCGATGTGTACATGTACGACGACGTCCGGGAGGACGATGCATGGGATGCGGTGTGGGAATCCGCCGTGGGTCGGGACTCAACCGGTTGGGCCGTCGAGCTTCGCATTCCTCTATCGCAGCTCCGCTTCACACCGGGTGACTCGATTCAGTCTTGGGGTGTGAACTTCTCCCGCAGGCGACTGGTAAGTAACGAAGTGACGTACTTCGCCCTCGAATCCCGCGTGAACCACGGGAAGGTGAGCGTGTTCGGGCGGTTGAACGGCCTCGAGCTGTCGTCGGGCGCACGCAGGATCGAGATTCGACCGTATGCCCTCACCAATGCGCGCACCGCACCCTCGGTAGCTGGCGACCCGTTCTTCGACGGATCGCAACTCGGCACCCGAGCCGGAGTGGACATGCGGTTCGGCCTCGGTGCGGCCTACACGCTCGACGTCACGGTCAATCCCGACTTCGGTCAGGTTGAGGTCGATCCCGCCGTGGTCAACCTCTCGGCTTTCGAGACGTTCTTCGAAGAGAAGCGACCGTTCTTCGTGGAAGATGCCCAGATCTTTGACTTCAGACTTTCGGGCCGGTCGAACAGTCTCTTCTATAGCCGCCGCGTTGGACGCACGCCGCACGGATCCGCACCGTCGGAATCCGAGTTCTCGCAGATACCGGGTCAGACCAACATCCTCGGCGCAGCCAAGCTCACAGGTAGAACACCGACCGGTCTCTCCCTGGGGGCGCTGGCCGCGGTCACGGGAAGAGAAGTCGGACTGGCCTACGACCAGAGCGCCGGCCAGTCCGAGTTCACTGTGGAACCGAGAAGTCAGTATGCCGCCGTCCGGGTCCAGCAGGACTTCAGGAAGGGCGCCTCACAAGTCGGCGCCATCGTCACGTTGACCAATCGGGAACTGCCTGGCGACGGTAGCTTCAATTTCCTCACGTCCAACGGGTACTCGGCCGGTATCGACTTCGAGCACAACTGGGGCGGACCACGCTCTCGCAATTGGGCGTTGAACGGATTTGTAGCTGGAAGCTCAATTCACGGATCTACTGACGCCTTGCTTCGGGTGCAGCGGAAGAGCAATCACTACTTTCAGCGCCCGGACGCGACCCGCACGTCGCTGGACTCGACGATGACCTCGATGCAGGGACTCAACTGGCGCCTCCAGTTCGAACGCCGCAGCGCCAAACACTGGACCGGCAGCGTGTGGCTGGCCCAGGTGACGCCCGGTTTCGAGGTGAACGATCTTGGGTTTTCGTCCTCCGGAGAACGGCTGGATGGTGGCGCACGCGTCGGATACCAGGAGATTAATCCCGGCAGCCTGTTTCGTAGCTACCGCTTCACCTTCTTCACCTATCACAACTTCCGGCACGAAGCGCTGGACGACTTGTTCTCCTTGAATTCCTGGCGGCAAGCCCACAAGCGTGGCTCCTTCACCGGTCACGCCAATTTCGAATTCCTCAATTATTGGAGTGTGAACCTCAGGAGCTCCTACTCTCCTGAGATGCAGAGCGACGTCGCGACTCGGGGAGGGCCTGTCCTGGTAGACCCGGCGTCGTGGTCCCTCACCGTGGGCGGTAACACCGATCGTCGCAAAAGGATCGCGGTAGAACCTTCGGTGGCCTACGAAAAACGGTTCTTAGGAGGGTATCAGTTCAGGAGCAACGTCGAGCTTTCGCTGAGGCCGGCACCGAGCTGGGAGATCGAGTTACAGCCTGAGTACAGCGCGGAGCTGGAGCCAGCGCAGTATGTCACGAGTGTGAGTGACGATTCGTATTTGCCGACGTTTGGCAGACGCTACCTGTTTTCTGACCTCAAGCGGCGCTCGTTTTCGTTGGAGACCAGAGTGAACATGGCTTTCTCACCGACGCTAACGCTACAACTGTTCGCTCAGCCACTCATTTCCTCGGGCGATTACTTGACCTACAAGCAACTGGAGACGCCCCGGACTTTCGATTTTGACGTCTTCTCCGAGGGTACAGCGGTCGCCGGAGGTGAGGACGTGATCTGCACGGACGGGCGTACGTGCTTTGAAGAGGGTCGTCGCCACGTCGACTTCGATGCGGATGGGACTACTGACTTCTCCTTCTCCGATAGGGACTTCAACATCCGATCGCTCAGAATGAACATGGTGCTCAGGTGGGAGTACCGTCCGGGTTCCACGATCTTCCTGGTATGGCAGCAGAGCCGTAACAGTCGCGAGAACACCGGCACGTTCGACTTCGACCGCGATCTGGGAACGCTCTGGGGCCTGGAGCCGGAGAACCTGTTCATCGTGAAGTTCTCGTACTGGCTGGGGTTGTAGTCGGGTCGCTCGTACACGTTGCACCAAGGCGCAGCCGCTCCAAGTCACAGAGCCTTCGGCGTCTAGACCTCCCACCCACGCTGTCGTACATTCGCCTCGGCATTCACACACCCGGATCAGACCGACCCTTAGCTTGCACTGGGGTGGTCACGTATCGAGATCGAAAATGGCACAAGCAAGGATTCCCAGCGCGACCCTGCTGCTCGACCGCAATGCCATCGCCCCACTACTGGATCTGGACGATTGCATCACTACGGTGGAAGCGGCCTTCGCGGCGCACTCGCGCGGCAAGTCGCTAGCCCCGGGTCTACTGCATGTAGATGCGCCCGATGGTGAGTTTCACATCAAGGCCGGGGGACTGACAGAGCCGAGGGCGTACTTCGGGCTGAAGGCCAACGCGGGTTTCTTCCAGAACAGCCAGCGGTTTGGCCTGCCGAACATCCAAGGTCTGATACTACTGTATGACGCGGAGAACGGATATCCACTCGCGGTGTTGGACTCCGCCGGCATCACAATGCAGCGCACGGGAGCCGCAACTGCGGTCGCCGCCAAGTATTTGGCACGACAGAACTCGACCGTGGCTACCATGTGTGGCTGTGGCAGGCAGGGACACATACAACTTCGCGCGCTGTGTCGGGTCCTTCCAATTGAAAAAGTGCATGCCTACTCAATCGACAAACCCGAGGCCCGTGTGTTTGCATCCGAGATGTCAGATGAGCTAGGGATCCATGTGGAGGCAGTGAACGACCTTGGCGGTGCAGTCCGGGCAAGCGACGTATGTGTGACTTGCACTCCCGCGCATGAGGCCTTCCTGGACAGATCATTCGTCGGGCCCGGCACTTTCGTGGCCGCCGTGGGCGCTGACAGCCCGGAGAAGCAGGAGGTGGATCCCCGGCTATTGGCTGAAGGTAAAGTGGTTGTCGACCTGCTCGAGCAATGCGTTGCCGTCGGGGAGCTGCATCATGCGATTGATCAGGGATTCATGACTGCTGGTGACGTGCTGGGTGAGCTGGGTGATGTCATCACATCGAAAGTGCGCGGGCGGTCGAGCGACGATGAGGTCATCGTCTTTGATTCCACTGGAACTGCTTTGCAGGACACCGCCGCCGCCATCCTGGCGTACGAGAGGGCAGTAGATTTGGGCAAAGGGTCGCTGATTGACTTTGCTGGGGCGGCGGGTAGGTGAATTGACTCACGACTGAGACTCCGCTAATCTAGACTCGCCAATACCCGACCCTCTCCAGGGAAGATCTCATGTCTTTGGCCAGCACGTTGAGTCAAGTCCCCATGTTCTCGCAGCTGCGAGAGGGAGACCTCGAGCGACTCAGTCAAGCCGCGCGGGAGCGGGGCTATCCCAAGAACAGCGTGATCCTGTTCCAGAACGATCCGGGAGACGCCCTCTACGTAGTCCTGACGGGTCAGGTCAAGATCGTGCTGACTGCCGAGGACGGCAGGGAAGTGATACTTTCGGTCCGAGGCCAAGGGGATTTCTTTGGCGAGATGGCATTGATCGACGAGGAGCCCCGCTCCGCCCACGTGATCGCCATGGAAGACGCGAGACTATTGGTGCTGAGAAGAGAGGATTTCCTAAGGTGCCTGCACGAGATGCCAGAGATCGCGACCGGTCTGCTGCGCTCTCTATGCAAGCGGCTGCGCCAGGCCGACAGCAAGATCGGTAGCCTCGTTCTGCTGGATGTTCCCGGACGTGTTGCTCGGCTACTGCTCGAGATGGCCGACGAAAACGATGGCACCACTGTAGCCCAGCGTTTGACACACCACATGATCGCTCAGATGATTGGGTCGAGCCGAGAAACCGTGTCCCGCACTATGCGTGATCTCACCTCGAACGGACACATAGAGGTAGCGCGCAGAACGGTGACCATTCCCAACCGCCGCGACCCGACCGATGACAGTGACAGCGTACAGACCGAGATGGTAGAGGTCTCGCGACGGAGCATCGTGATCCTGAATCGCAAGGCGCTCGAGGTAGCGGCCGGAATCACCTAGGACCCGCGCTCGGGATCCTACCCATATCCCGGGTTACTGATGAACCCCGTTACGCAAGCTTGAACCGGGGCGTACCAACCACCATCATTCCCCGCCATGAGAACTCTACTACTTGTTCCGGCAACGCTCGTGGCTGCTGCCACAGTTTCTGCGCAGTCGACCGACGAGCATCTCGAGCGGGCCCGCCGCATCTTGGCGGAGACACCACTCATCGACGGCCACAACGATCTTCCTTGGGCCATCCGACAACACGACGCGGCTCCACGCAACGTCGAAGCGTACGATCTCACGCAGCGTACCTCCGGTCACACCGACTTGGAGCGACTAAGACAGGGTATGGTAGGCGCGCAATTCTGGTCGGTTTACGTGCCTGCCAACGCCGCTGACTCGGGATTCGCAAGGATTCAGCTAGAGGAGATCGACATCGCCCGCCAGTTGATTGCCAAGCACGGCGGACACCTGGAGTTGGCCAGCGGCGCCTCAGACGTCGAGCGGATCTTCGGCAGCGGTAAGATCGCATCAATGCTAGGCATGGAGGGAGGACACGCCATCGAGAACTCGTTGGGCGCGTTGCGAGCCTATTACGATCTCGGTGCTCGGTACATGACCCTCACTCACAGCGCCACGATCGACTGGGCCGACGCATGCACAGACGAGGCGATCCACGGCGGTCTCACGCCGTTTGGTGAGGAGGTCGTGCGCGAGATGAACCGTATGGGAATGCTGGTCGATCTCTCGCATGCGTCGCCGGGTACGATGAGTGACGCACTGAACGTCACAGAGGCTCCAGTCATCTTCTCCCACTCCTCAGCGAGGGCCCTACGCGACCACCCACGCAACGTGCCCGACTCTATCTTGAGTAGGATGCCGCAGAACGGTGGAGTCGTGATGGTCACGTTCGTACCGAGCTTTCTGGTCGATGGGCGCGACGCCACGATCGAGGATGTCGCCAATCACATCGACCATGTGTATCGCGTGGCGGGCGCAAACCACGTTGGCATAGGAAGCGACTTCGACGGCATCACGTCGACGCCGATAGGTATGGAAGACGTATCGACCTACCCTGCTCTCTTTGCCGAACTGTCTCGACGCGGCTGGAGCGACGAGGACCTCAAGAAACTCGCAGGTGAAAACCTGCTGCGGGTCATGCGTGAGTCCGAGAGCGTTGCGCGCCGGTTACAGCGCGAGCGCGGCCCATCGACGAAAACCATACAAGAACTGGATGGACGGAGGTAGATGGTTCCCTGGCGCTGTTGGCTGGCTCTGGCCTTCCTGATCCAGCAACGCTTCTTCGTCACCTCTCGTTCGCCAACTGTCGCCGCAACCCGGCGGTCACTGTCACCGCCGGGTAGATCGCCTCACCAGCACCAATCATCGCGTGCGCCCGAACCTCTATGTCAATCGCACTGCCGTTCCAGCCCAACGGTATGAGCAGGCCGAGGCCCGCTCCCACACCTGGCACGAGACCACGTGACTCACTGACGTAGGTCGCCCATTCGACCGGGATTCCATCCGGGTCCCGCCCGTCAACGGCCTCCCTGGAACCGAAGCGATAGAACCCTGTGCTCAGGATCAGGTGGGTGAACACAACCTGGTTGCCGGGAAGCGAGTACCGAGCGACTGCTGTGGCGTGCCAGAATTCGTGCTGCGTATCGTACTCGAAACGCAGATCTCCGTGTACCGAGTCACGGTACCAGTGTGATGTCTTTTTCGATCCGGTAGAGAAGAAACCGAGTTCGCCTCCAGCGGCTACGGTGGCTGTACGCACCAGGAGTACGTCGACCTTGCCCCCGAACGATCCGCTGCCCAACGATGTCGAATACGCATAGCCTGGGGCTGCGCTCACAGTGATACTCTGGGCCGCTACGGTGCCCGTAACAGGACTTAGCAGTGTCGCGGCAAACGGGGTTAACGCGAGTAGCCTCACGGGTACCGCCTGTGCCACCGACCGGCCATCGCTCCGAGCACAGCACCCGATATCGCACCCGCGACCGCGCCCCCGATCAGACCGACCACCGTCGCCCGTCCATCCACGGCACACTCGGCCGCATCGCACATCGCCACAGACAGGAGCGACAACATGGCCGCTCCGACAACCCCAACCGTGGCCGCCCCGATGACCGCTCCCTGCCGCGTCGCCGTCCCCCGTACCCACAGCTCGCTTATGGCAGCGGTCTCAATGGTATCGCTACCTCTCTGCGGTCGGAGGAAGATGGAGTCAGCCGTCATAGCCACGAACCGCCCGACGTGAAGGCCGTGATGCACAGTACGAATTCGCACCAATTGCGTCTGGCGGAATGAACCGAATCGCGCTGGCGCCTGCTGCGGCAATGTTGGAGCGGGAAGGCAGAGGGCCGTGCAGATCAGGGCCAACACAAGTTGTGGGCGCATGGTAGCATCTCCTAAGGTTGTAGAGACGCTACGCCGGGTGAATCAAGTGGGTGTCAAGTGGATCGGGCAGTGCGGCTTGGATTGAACACGCAAAAGCCCCACCCGGTAGGTACCGGGCGGGGCTATGCGCGCGCGGCGTCTACTACTGTTCTACCGGTGCCGGCTCCAACGGAGGGAGGTCGACATAGGCGACCACGGGATTGCCCTGATCGTCGACGTAGGATCCGAATACGCGAGCTTCAGAGGTTATTTCCCAAGGCACGAACCCATCCGGGAACTGCACTCTCAGGATCTCTGCCTGCCCCGGTTCGTGTATCTGCCACCGGTGACCAAAACCGAGGGGGCTGTCAGCGGTTGAGAACTCCTCGAGCCAGACCTGTCGGTCGGCGGCACACATGATTCTTACGGCGGCGGGCCCAAACTCGGTGAATCGATTGGTGTAGCGCAGCAGGAAGTTGTCAATTGAGTTCTCAATTACCGTGGAGTTCACCGGTTCTCCCGGCCTTTGTTCCCGCCACCGGAGCAGCATCTCCCACCCCAAGTACGCGCGTTGATGGTCTTCTGTGACTCGGTCCCTGACGACGGGCACCGAATCCGTGGCGCTGACGTTTCCGTCAGATGTCTGGAAGCTCAGGCGAAATGTGAACGGATCGAATAGCACCATCTCTCCGCTTGGGCACGTAGTCCACAGCGGGATTGGCACCAGCAGATCGGCGAACTGCCCCAGCGCCGTAATATGGTCGGAGTACTCGTT
>JBDHHP010000052.1:0-28435 GCA_039589275.1 Gemmatimonadota bacterium
GCTCACCAGGTGCGCTCGGAGGATCACCGAAGCGCCGTGTCGGGTCTCGCGCATCGGCCTCGACCACGGCGTAGATCAGGTTGCCGTCGCCACGGTAGAAATCCAATCCGATGCGGCCCTTGTCTCCTGGGGGGAGACCGCTGGTCAGCTCCGTCCAACTCGCGCCGCCGTCCGCGGTGCGGTAGATCCCGCTACCCGGACCACCACCGTTGAATCCGTAGCCGGTCCTGCGACGCTGATACATGGCAGCGAGCAGAGTCTGCGGATCTCCCGGATCCATGGCCAAGTCAATCGCACCGGTGTTCTCGTCCACAAACAGAACCAGTTCCCAGGAAGCGCCGCCGTCAGTGGTCTTGTACACGCCACGTTCCGGATTCGGACCCCACAGGTGACCAACGGCAGCAACGTATGCCACTGCCGGGTCTCTTGGGTGAACAACGATACGGCCGATGTGGCGCGTCTCGTTTAGCCCCAGGTGCTTCCACGTGCGGCCTCCATCCGTGGACTTGTAGACACCGTCACCCCACGGTGAGCTCTGCCGGTTCTGAGGCTCTCCCGAGCCTACCCACACCACGTTCGGGTTGGACGGGGCCAAAGTAACGTCCCCAATCGATGCAGTTGGTTGGTTGTCGAACAAGGGTTGCCAGGTGGTCCCATGGTTCTCCGTCTTCCACAAGCCGCCACTCGCCGTGCCGACATAGAACACCTGTGGCCTCGACTCCACCACCGCCAAGTCGGCAATGCGGCCACCCATGACCGCAGGGCCGACTTCACGGAACTTCAGCCCGGTCGAGATCGACTCGATGTCGACCGGGGACTGGCCGGAAACCACAGCAAGGGGCAGGAACGACAAGCCCGCGAGAATTCCTCCTAACCTGGACATATCGAAGCGCTCCCCGTTTTTGAGCTATGCAGCTGCCGTCATGGTCTCACCGGGACCGGCACCGGCTCTCCGATCGCCGGCCTGACTCCCAGTTCGTTGAGCTGATCGTACAACGCCGGCATGCGCGTCGTGATCACCAGATTCAGTCGTTCAATGAGACCCGGGATTTCATCCCACGCGCGGTCCACCTGCCATACGTAGTCTGGGGCTGGTGGTGTAGTCGACGCCTCTAACCTTCCCGCGGTCCTGGACGCTCGCCTGGCTTGATTCAGCTCGCCACCGATTTCCCCAAGCTCTGTGCTGACAGCGGTAACCTCATCGGTCAACGATTCCGGCAAGTCTTCACGATCCCGCAGCAGCTTCTGTACGTCAGACACCTGCTGCGTGAGCCGCTGTATGGCTCGGCCGGCCTCGTAGAGCGGCTTCGCCAGCGCGTACATGCTCATCATTAGCCGCTGTCGAGCCTCCAGATCGGCACGACTGATCTGCACCCGGGGATCCAACCGAACGTCAAATTCCTGCATCATCGTCCCGCCCTCCGTCTCGAGGCTAACGGCGTACCGGCCGGGCAGCACCCTCGGCCCCCTAGGGGCACCGGAGAAACCGCTCTGCTGCTCTGGATCCGGCTCGTACGGTCGCGGATGACGCAGGTCCCATATCACCTCATGCGATCCTAACTCACCTGGTCCATCGAGCTCACGCACCAAGCGCCCAGCAGCATCTCGTACCGTGAGTTTCACCAGCGTATCCGATGCGTCCTGCTTCAGCCAGTACCGGAATCGAGCCCCCGCACTCGGGTTGGGTGCCACGTACTCGCCTGGGGTCCAACCCTGAGGTGTGTACGGATTGAAGCTTGTGGCGGTACGAACCGGAAACAGGTGAGCGTCAGCAGCAACTGTCTCGCGTGTCAGGTCTTCCAACGGAGAAATGTCGTCCATTATCCAAGCACCACGTCCGTGCGTGCCGATCACCAAGTCGTTGTCTCGAGGATGGACTACGATGTCGTCTACCGGCACGGTCGGCAGGTTGTTCTTGAGGCGAGTCCAATTCTCGCCGCGGTCGACCGAGAAGTAGATTCCGACCTCGTTGCCCACAAACAGTAGATCCGCGTTGCGGGGATGTTCGGCAAACGCGTTCACAGACCAGCCATCAGGCAATCCGTCGTTCAGGGGCCGCCAGCGGTTGCCATAATCCTCACTTACGTACACATACGCCTGGAAGTCGTTATTGCGGTGACCGTCAAACGTGACGTAGACACGGCCCTCGGCATGACGAGAGGCAACGAGGCGACTCACGTATGTCCGGTTCGGCACGTCGGATAGTCGCGACGTTAGATCGGTCCAGTTCGCTCCGCCATCGCGCGTGATCTGCACGTTGCCATCATCGGTGCCGACGTAGATCAGCTCCCGGTTAAGCGGTGACTCCGCAATTCTCGTCAGGTTGCCATAAGTCGAAATGCCATCATTGCGCGACAGTAACCGCTCCGACAGTTGCCGCCCCATGATCTCGAGCGTGTCGCGGTCGATCTGCTTGGTGAGGTCGGGGCTGATGATGTCCCAGGTGAAGCCTCGATCCGCGGATTTGAATAGAACGTTCCCACCGAAGTAGATCGTCTGAGGATCGCGCGCGGACATAACCACCGGCGAATCCCAATTGAAGCGGCGGTCCGGCACCTCACCGTTGTCGTCGGGCCTGGCCACCGGTCGCACAAAAGTCCGCTCCATGGTGGTGAGATCCATGCGAAGCAGATTGCCCCCTTGGGATTCGGCGAACAGGATGGCGTGATCGGTTGGGTCGATCACCGTGTAGAAACCGTCACCTCCCCCGACGTTGTACCAATCCTTGTTTCTGATTCCTTGACTGGAAAGCGTGTTAGAGGGACCACACCAGGATCCGTTGTCCTGCAATCCTCCGCAGACGTAGTATGGGTCGCGCATGTCTACGCCGATTTCGTAGAACTGAGCCAATGCCATGTTAGTCAATTGACGCCAGTGGTCTGATCGGTCCCAGGAAACGGACAAGCCACCGTCACCTCCCAGGATCAGGTGGTTCGAGTTCGCGGGGTCTATCCAGAGCGCGTGGTGGTCGCTGTGTACCCCCCGCGCTGCGTCGGAAGTGAAAGTCCGACCACCATCGCTCGAGCGATACATGTTCGCGCCACCCAGGTAGATCCGCTCTGGGTCATTCGGATCGATCCAGATCTGGCTGTAGTACATGGGCCGGTTGTTGGTTTCACTCAGACGCTCCCAGGTCTCACCTCTGTCGATCGAGCGGTACACACCCTGGCCTGGTCTGGCTTCAACAAGGGCAAACACCAGGTTTCCGTCGCCTCGATACACGCCGAGGCCTATGCGCCCCATGTCTCCCTCGGGCAGACCCTCTGTGAGTTCCTGCCAATTCGCCCCGCTATCAGTGGTTCGGTAGATGCCGGAGCCCGGCCCACCGCCGTTGAACCCGTAGCCAGTACGACGCCGCTGATACATCGCTGCGAACAGGGTCTCAGGATCGCCTGGGTCCATGACTAGATCGATGGTGCCCGTGTTGTCGTCCACGAACAAGACGAGATCCCAGCTTCTCCCACCATCGGTGGTCTTGTATACACCTCGTTCTGGGCTCGCCCCCCATAGGCGACCGACAGCAGCCACGTAGGCGACGTCGGGATTGTTGTGGTGAACCACTATGCGAGAGATATGATGCGTCTCCGCGAGTCCCATGTACTGCCACGTCTTCCCCGCGTCCGTCGACTTGTAGACGCCATTGCCCCAGGGAGAACTCTGCCGGTTCTGTGGTTCGCCCGTTCCGACCCAGACAACATTCGGGTTGGACGGCGCAACGGTCACATCACCGACCGATGCGGTAACCTCGTCGTCGAACACCGGCTCGAACGTCGTGCCGCGGTTTGTGGTCTTCCACACACCGCCTGTCGCAGCACCCACATAGAAGATCGCCGGATTCGACTCGACCACGGCAAGATCGGTTAGTCTTCCACCCATTATCGCCGGCCCGATCTCGCGCCACCTGAGTGCGGCTACTGCTGATTGTAGATCGGTCTGAGCGGTTGCAGACGCCAAGTTGACAGAAAGAGCAAGGACCACGGCGGCAAGGGGACCAAGTCGCCGCACGTGGTTTGGCCTACGTATGCACATCGGTAGCTCCTCGTTCCAGGAAGGGGCGAGAGTCTGATGTTAAGCGTAACCCGGACTGGCGAATACTACCGGCTTGGACCTAGCTAGCAAGTGCGCCGGGTGGCTGGTACAAGGGTGCGTAGTCTTAAGTACGAAGTGCCGTCAGGCCCTCATCTCGGGAGGAACGCAACAGGTAGATCGCGCTCAATACGAATGCGCTGCAGTAGGCCAACGTGTAGAATGACGTGGTCGCTATGGCCAGCCTGATGTCGGTCCACGCACTGGGCAGAACCTGAGTCAGCTCGAATGGAAGCCCGGCGACATGCTCGATCGCTTTGGCCACAATAGCTGCGGCAAGTAGAAGCAGCACCACCGCAGCGAACCGAGCTGTCTGGCGCCACTTCTTGCCCGTACCGCCGATCACGATCAGGCCGAGACTCACGGTTCTGAGGATCCACGCCCACAAAACGTTCCCCCCGCCGTAAGGGAACCCAAGATCCGCCAATCCGGACCAGCCAACCAAGCCAAACGCCAAACCGAGTAGTAAGGGGACGGCCCAGATCTGCTGGCGTTTGCTTACATGGGCTTGCAGCTTCGGCGCCAGCTGCATCGCGGTCGAGCGGCTTGCCACTTCTCCTTTGGGGACACTCGCCCTAAGAGTTGGCGGGCTGCATGAGGTCTCCGCGTCCTCCTCTTCGAGATCGGGGATGCGTAGCGCCCCCGGGTCTTCCGGATGAATGGCGCTGCCGGCCAGTTCATCCTCGAGTGAGTCGGGAGCCGGTTCAGATCCTGAGGGCTCGGGCGACTGGAACGCACCATGCACTGATACCCGACTACGGATCCGTCACCGGAGCGCCGCAGCGTTACGGTGAGGTAACCAGGGAACTTCGATCCGTCGCTGCGCGAGAATTCCACCGACAGATCACGGGCAATTCCCGTTTCCTCCACGATCCGCTGGAACTTGCGGATGTCAGACACATCGTTATAGAGCAGTCGTGCGTGCAGACCGATGAAGTCGGTCCGCGCATAGCCGAACAGTTCCGGAGCCGCGTCGTTTACCTCGACGACAGTACCATCACGTGCGGTTAAGTACACCGCATCATTCGATAGCTCGAACAAGGCGCGGTACTTGTCTGCATTCTCTCGCAAGGCCTCTTCAGTCCGCGTACGTTCATTGCATTCCCTGGCGACTACAAGCCAGTAAGATCGATCTCCCAGCTTATGGTCTGAGATCGAGACCTCTACAGGGAAGGCTGACCCGTCCCGCCGGCGGTGAACTCCACCGGCCCAGGCCCACGCCCGCGTGGCGTTACGCGTTTCGGCGAGATGCTCAGACTGCCGTTCCTGTGGCTCGAGCGGGAACTGCAGGTCTAGGTCGTCAATCGTGAGGTTTAGGATGTCGGCGCGCGGAAGTCTCACCCACTTGACCGCGGTCTCGTTCAGATCCGCAATCAACCTCGTGCTGCGATCGATGATGAAGATCGCCTCGCTCGCTTGGTCGAGAACCGTGCGGAAACGGACAAGATCGTCTTCCTTGACCTCACCCGACGGCTCATAGCGACTTGCATCGGGCTTCTGGGCCAGGAATTTCCAGCCACGCCTGTGCGCTTCCCTCTTGCCGCGACGACTCATAACGCGCCGGGTTGAGTCTTGGAAAGCACCAGAAAGGCTGCTGCGCCCACCGACCATTGGAGCATTGTCCACATCAACATGTGGAGAAGGCAAGAGGTGTGCCTCCCGCGCGGATGCCTAAACCATTGACCTATTTGAACATCCGCGCTGTCACACCGGCACGACCAAGCCCACGAAGTGGGTGACCGCTCGAACGCGCAACACCAGCAGTCACGATTTTGTATAAGTTCTTATCTGACATGCTGTTACGCTACTAGTTGACTTGAGATGAGTCGTCGCGCTTGCACCATGCCGGCTGCCCATCCGTGCTCGCGTCGCCGCCGAGTGACACCAGTTCGGGTTGATCGGCGTACAGACCGTCTCCCGACATTTGGCCCGGGTTCCGCACCTCGGGTCACCTTAGGTATGTGGACAACTCATCCTCATCGCCTCAAACACGCCACCCGGCTCCTTGAGACACGCCTCCCGCAGCCAGGCGACCTCAGACGACTGGTTCCGGTTGTCTGGCCGACTGGCAGCGACGGAACCAGAGCGTACATTTGGGTTGATTGGGCCCATGGTGGTTCCGCTGTACGCATCGTTCTGCAGACCCCGAGGCGATTCCAGGATTTGCATACCGATCTGGGAGTCGCCGATCGCGTATTTGGTGCATGCCTCTCCTAACCCGGGGGCAGCGTGACGGACTCACAAAAGACGCAACAGCAGTTGCTTGAGGAGGTGGCAGCACTCCGCCGGCGTGTCTCTAAGTTGGAGGGCCACGAGGCCGAGCTCGAACGGACGGAAAACGCCCTGAAAGAGAGCGAGGCGAAGTTGCGTCAGATCATCGACCTCGTGCCTCACATGGTCTTTGCCAAGGACTGGGATGGCCGCTTCCTGCTGGCCAACAAAGCCGTGGCCGAAGCCTATGGGACTACAGTAGAACAGCTCACAGGAACGAAGCACGCCGAACACCACTCCGAGTCAAAGGAGCTGCAGAAGATGCTCGCCGACGACCGGGAGGTGATTCGCAGCGGTGTGCCGAAGTTCATTGCGGAGGAGACCTTCGTCGACGCACTCGGAAAACAGCGGGTTCTCCAGACCATCAAGATCCCATACCAGATATCAGGTCGGGATGAGCCAGCGGTGTTGGGAGTCGCACTCGATTTCACGGACAGAAAGCACGCCGAGGAGGAGAGGCGGCAACTCGAGGCCAGGATAAAGCAGGCCGACAAGCGGCAGAGCCTGACGCTATTGGCAGGGGGACTGGCGCATGACTTCAACGTGCTCGTGACCAGAATCCTCGACAACGCGGCGCTGGCTCGCGCCGTGCGAGCGCCAACCGCTGAAGGCCGGGAGCTACTCGAGAAGATCGAGCTTGCGGCTCGTCGGGCCGCTGACCTGACAAATCAGCTGCTGGTGTACGCAGGTGAGGTACCCTTCGAGAAGTGTGCTCTATTCCTGAACCACTTGATAGAGGACGCGGCACACGTGCTGGAGGCGGTGATCTCAAAGCAAGCCGAGATACGCTATCAATTCGCGCCCGACCTGCCACCTGTTATCGCAGATCCCGGTCAGCTGCGACAGGTGGTGCTGAACTTGGTTACAAATGCATCGGAGGCGTTAGGCCACGCAGCGGGCACGATCAAGATCTCCACCGGCGCATGTCACGCGGACCAGTCATTACTAGCATCCACCTACGTGGACGACGATCTGCCAGAGGGAAGATACGTCTTTCTTCAGGTGGCTGATTCCGGAAGTGGAATGGACGCTGAGGCCCAAGCGAGGATGTTCGACCCGTTCTTCTCACAGAAGTTCACTGAGGGAGGATTGGGTCTAGCTGCGGTGCTTGGCGTGGTGCGAGGTCACGGGGGAACCATCAAAGTCGACAGCGAGGTCGGCGTGGGCACTACGGTACAGGTACTGTTGCCCACACCTGAACCAGTGCCTTTCGAGAAAGCCTAGATCAGCGACTCATTCTTCGGCGTCGGCTCCCTCATCGCCGCGAGTCAACATGCGCTCGGCGAAGTCGATCCTTTCCTGCAAATCCCCAAGGTCTTCCCGCACCACCTGTATCTGATCGTGCAAGCGGTCGATAACGTCGACGAGCTTGTCTACTTCCTCGCTGCCGGCCAAGCGCGACCGTTCGATCTTGTGTCTGAGCCACATGCGCATGCCGATGAGTCCGAAGGTTCCAAGGCCCACCAGCGCTAGCAGTGGCGCAAGATCTGGCGGCATCAATCGCTCCCATCTGAGTGAAACTGTGCAGCTGCCCGATCATCCCTACGCAGCAACCCTGGAATTGGGTTTCGAATCAGCTGCCCAGCCATAGAGTCCGAGCGGTCAGAGCACTGCCGTCATCTTGATGAAGAACGTATTCCCTTGTTCAGAGCGCTGGCCGAACCCAGCCGTGCCCCGCTGGTATGCCAGTTGGATGCTGCCAAACGGCGGTCGATACCGATAGACAAATACAGCCTGCACGTTGCGCCGGTCTATGGCAGAGTTCGTCTGCAGGAAGACCCGCAGATAGAGATCCTTGGTGAAGAACTGACTGCCGCGCACCACATGGATCCAGGTGCTCTCGTCCTCCGGGTCGGGGTCCAGTACCAGTCGCTGAAGCTCGTACTCCAGCGAGAGGCCAGAAGTAACCTTGTATCCTGCCTCCGCCGTCACAAGGTGAAAGTCGGCATCGAAGCTGCGGCCGAACCTATACGCGACCTCGGCGGATTGAAACTCGCGGGTATTGTAACCAAGATCAAATTGGAAGGCTCGATTGCGGAAGTCTGTTTCGAATCGCTTGAACTCCTCTTGATACGCGACTTCAAATGCCAAGCGATTTCGGAACTCGACTTCGATCGATTCATCAATCTGCCAACTGCGCAGCTCTCCTTGCTGTCCCCAATAGATGTTGTAGTTCGAACCGTACACAACACGCTGCAGCACAGGACTCAATCGCCAGAACGTGTGACGCAACGCTCCATCCAATTCACGCCTATCGTCGTCGCGTATGAAACCGACGGCGTTCGCGTTGTCTGCGAAGCGATCTCCCAAGTGAGTATAGCGCACGTGAAAGTGCGTCGTTGGCGAGTCGAACGACGGACGAAGGAAATAAGCCCATGTACCAGTGCCATACTCACCCCAACTCTGGGCAAGCTGAGCCGTCATTCCGAAGGTCTTTGTGAAGAACAAGGTGGCGTCGACTCCAACTGAGCCCTCCTGTTCGCCCGAGAGGGTCCTATTGGCTACTTGGAGAGCGATGTTCGAGGATCCGAAGACGTCTCTCTGTACTCGACCGACGCTGTATGTCGCCACGGTTGAATCACTCATCGGCTCGGAGCGAGCGCCGAGAGCGGCGAGCGTCCAGGAGCCCTGCTTGCCCAGCACCTGGGCTCCTCCGGTGATGTCTGGGATGCGCCGAGAGTAGAAGGTCCGGATTCGTTGTCGGAACAGCTCGGCGCCCTCCAAGAAGAAGGGTCGTTTTTCCGGCAGACTCAGCTCGAACCGAGTCAGATTGATTCGCTCCTGATCGGCCTCGATAGTGGCGAAATCGGGATTGACCGTTAGGTACGCGGACATCTCAGGGGTGACCGCGTACCGCAAGTCGGCGCCGGCATCGAGGTCATCCTCCTCTCGCTGCTGAAGCCGCGACAGTCCGTACGCGATCAACTGATGTCGCCGTGCCTGCGCCGGCACGTCCAGGCCAACGATCGCTCCACCCTGCGATACCCGAAAGGGGTTTTCCAGGGGTCCCGCCCAAAAGCTCATCTCCAGTGTGCGGCGTCGGCTGCGCCCAAAGTTCACACCCCAGGTCTTGCCTTCCCCAGCGTCATACTTGATGGAAGTGAACGGTATGGACATCTCAGCCGTCCATCCGAACTCCGTCAGCCGAGCAGCACACTGCCAAGGTGCGTCCCAGGTCTTGTCGACGGTGCGGCCGTCATTGGCGATGCGTCCATCCGTCTGGGTCCCCAACGCGTTCGTCATGAAGTAATAGGCCGACCTTCGATCGTAGTGGCTGTCAAGAACAAGAACTACCGCGTCGTCGTTCTGTAGATCGTCGTCGCGTCGAGTTAGTTGTGCGGTCGGTTCATCGGGGTCCCACATACGATACGAGATGTACAGATGCGTCGAGTCGTACAGCACCAGAACATCCGTCCGCAGACCGGACGCTTCCCCACGCCGCGGCTCGTATTGGATGAACTCTCCCGCACGGGCGGCGGCCTGCCACTCACCCTCCTCAACAGTGCCGTCAATGGTAGGCGGGGACTGGGCTATTACGGCATTCAGAATGAAGAGGGAATCGGACGGAGTGGAGTCAGACGGCATTGAGACCAACGCAAGGAACGCGAGACCGACCGATGTCACTGTCATTTGTCTCCTGATGCAGCGTCGAACCTTATCTCAAGGGTAGCTATCTCATGTGGTCGCAGCAGCACCCGCAGTTCTCTGTCAGAGGCCGGTTTTAGGGCTTCGAACCGTTCTTCGAGGAGATCCACCCGCCACGCTTGTCGAATATCGACTCCAAACCTTAAGAACTCTTCCACAGGTTCCGATGTGAGGTTGAACAGCCGCACTACTAGAGTGTCGCGCACCTCGTGCTTCTTGATTGCGCTGACGCAGGTACTGCGGCCGGCTTTCTGCACCAAGAACGAGTCGCCAGAAACGCGCTGGTCTGCGACTCCTTGGATTGTCAGCACTGGAGTGCGGTATCGCTGGCTCAGTCCTTTGATATCTGCTTCGATGTAGCTGCCGACGAATGGTGCAACTGCATATTCAAGCGTTTGAAGTCCGTTGCACTGCGCCTCCGGCGTGTACAGCGTAGGCCCGGCATTAGAGCGGCGGCGCGTGTCAAAGTCATCCCGTGAGAGCCACCCGACCGCTCTGATCAGGGTAAGGGACAATGTCACACCACCCGTTTCCGACCGATGTGCTTGAATCTCCGGCAACCCTTTGTTTAGCAGTGCCACACCTCGCTCACCGTCTTGAACCAGCGTGAACTCCTGCTGTGGATAAGTGCCAGCTGGTGCTTGCTTCCAGTCTTCGCCAAGAGGTTGGTCGATCGGACGATGATTGATGTAGAAGTGTCCGTCGGACACAACCGTTTCGCTGCTGACTCCTGTCGGGAACTGCGCTCTCAACCGATGGTCGCTGGCTTCGTTGTTGAACTGCAGTTCGACCTCTACGACAGGGCTTGTCGGGCGCAGCGCGACTCGCATGCGCACTCGACAGTCGACCCTTTCTCTGCTGCGTCTCGTGCGGTCCGGCTCGATCGCAACAGGCAGGGTCAATTGATAGTCCACCTCCAAGCATCCTCTGAGACCACCCCCATCAACGACGTTCATCACGCCGCAGACACCGTCAGACGTGACAGTGTGGGACTCGGCACACGGTGCGTAGTCGTACTCGTCTCCTACATCTTCCGTGTCCTCCAATCGGTTGAGACCGCGGAAGATGTGTCCCGACGCCTTGTCCCGCACATCAAAGGTGCCGTCCCGATGGAGCGAGACCTCGACGTGCTCGTTCTCCAAAGTGCTATCGGTGACTGAAACGCCTGGATACGCTGGACCCTGCCCGGCTTTCGGCCCTACCACCCCGCCACCCTCTCGCTCTCGCTCTCGCAAGAAGTAATGCACGTGTCCAACCGGAGGTAGATCGGCTGCAAGAAACCTGATCAGAAGAAAACAGTCCCGCGTACCCGACTTGCTGTCGATTTGGTCAATCCGATCTCCGTGGTGATCAAGATAGGTCTGGAATAGCGCCCGCTGCCGCTCTCCAAACAGCTCTGTTCTGTAGTCGACGCCCCAGAACCTGTCGACAAACCACTGATCAATGAGTTCGCAAGGCACCTCATTGCCTGCCTCGTCGAACAGCCCCAGGCGATCCAGGGCGATATCGAACGGCTGCAGCACGACCAGTCGCTCGACCACCTCACTGCGCCGTTCCGGGAGGGTGTTTGCCACGCACAGTACGGTGTGTCGATCGTCGCGTTCCTCACGTGCAAAAGTCGGAGTCAGTCCAACGAGGTGCTCGCGCAAAATCTGCTCTCCTGTCTCTGCAACAGCCGAGAATCTGGGAATCATCTGGCGATGGACTTCGTCTGTGCTACAGCCACAAATCGAGTCGTGCGGGTGGTTCTCGAGCAACGTCTTCCAGCTGTACTCGGCCAAGCCACTGGGATACTCGTTCGTGTGACAGAACCGCATGTACGCAGAGAAAGGCTCGACCAGGGACGAAAGGAGATTCTGCGCGACGTGATTCTCCTGCTTCAGATACATCCGTGCCGACCACACACCGGACAGAATGTGGTGAGACTTCCCTCCTAATAGTTCACCCTCGTATGATGCCAGGTTGCGGTTGCGCTTGCGTACTTCAGCTAGGAACTCTGCAAGGCTACCGTGTCGGAACTCCGTGTGCGGGAATGCCTCCCGTAGTGCAGTCAAGATCGCTGTGAAATTTCGTTGAGGAGGGAAATGATCGCACCCGTTGTTGATGAGATAGACATCTTTTCTACATGGGTGTGACATCTGCTCAAACAACTCACCGACCCGCTGTACAGCCAGGCCGATGTCGGTCGCGCGCTGGGTGTGTGCTTCCCATTCCTCGCGGTGTCCCAGGCTTCCCGCACTGCTGTAGCCGCCACATTGGTTGACCGCCAGGACCTCGCTACCGTCAGGCGCTCGCCATCGAAACTCGTGTCCCAATCGATCCAGCTCGTCCCCACTACCTCGCGTGTAGACGAACGAGTCGATGCCAGCACGTTTGAGAATCTGCGGCATCTGAGCGATGTGCCCGAACGAGTCGGGCATGTAGCCCACTTTTTGGGCACCGCCCAACTCCTCAGCCACCTCATGTCCCAGCATCAGGTTTCTGACCGTGGACTCACCGCTAACGAGGAACTCATCTGGTAGGATGTACCAGGGTCCGAGGGACAAGGCCCCCTGTGCCACCAACCCAGCGATTCTGGATGCGTCTTGTGGCTGGATCGCCAGGTAGTCTTCCAGGATGATAGACTGGCCATCGAGCAAGAAGTGGCGGAACTCCGACTCCTCCTCCAGTTGCTCAAGCACGCGCTGCACAACGTTCACCAGCTTGGTACGGAACTGGTGGTACGTCAGATACCACTCTCTATCCCAATGTGTGTGGGACACGATGAAGGCCACACTGGGCGCGAAGTCCATGACATTTTCGTGAACCGCAGTCTCAGGGTTCACCGCCACACTCTCCCGTCCTGCTTAACCCGGACGATCTGGTCTCCATACTCCAAGGAAGCTTCGAACAGTCCCGGCGTTGCATGAATGGTGACCGGCCATGCAAGACTTACCAGCTCCAGCGCAGCCAAATCATCCGTGTAAGCATCGTTCGAGTTGAGCCAAGCCCTTTGCGCATAGTAGATCTGTGTGTCGCCATCCGGATCAACGAACACTTCGAAGTCGTTGTCACGGTATAGGACTGTGTCCCTCTCGACAAGCGAGCCCCGGACATGGGGCTCCTCCAACTCTGCACCCACGTAGAAGTACTCATTGTCCCAGATCATCTTGGCCCGGGTCCGATAGCGGGGAGCTGGACGCGCTTCTCCTTCGATATCGACGAAGTCGGCGGTCCATTCGGCGGATAGCCAAGCCTGTTCCACCAGCCTGCCGTCAAGATCTAGTGGCATGTCTGTCCGATACGCGACGTATTGCTCAGGTGCAAACTCAATTTGCGGCACGGCAAAGGAACCACTCTGAAAGGAATCGTCCACTGAACACCCGCTACACGACATCAGCGCCAGCAGGACGGCCGATTGCCTCACATCCACCTCCTACCGATAATGGCCCTGAAGGTATTCCAGCCGGCGGTTCCCCGACAGGCCGTAGCAAGGGTGTCGGCGCCAAACGGCCCGACTTGCACTCAATGACCCTGCCAGTTAGCCTCTCAGACCGCTAGACATTGCGGCAACGATCCAGATAGCGAGGGAACAGAGATGGGCGAACTCGACCTGCAGCAGATTCTGTCCGAAACGGCGACCTTGGTGAGCGCATGGGGACTCAAGGTCGTCGGTGCCGTGGTAGTCCTCATTGCGGGCCGGTGGCTAGCTGGCTGGACCCGCCGCCTCCTCAAGAGGCTGATGACCACCCGAGACATCGATCCCACCTTGATCCCGTTCTTGGCGGGTCTAGTCTACTACCTGGTGCTCGCTTTCGTAGCGGTGGCAGCACTGGGAATGGTGGGCATTCAGACAGCATCGATGGTAGCGATGCTGGGAGCCGCTGGACTCGCGGTCGGACTGGCTCTTCAGGGCACACTGTCCAACTTCGCCGCCGGGGTGATGCTACTGGTATTCAGGCCGTTCAAGGTTGGCGACTACGTTGAGGCTGGTGGAACCGCCGGTAGCGTCGAGGCCGTAGGGTTGTTTTCGACAACTCTCAACACCCCAGACAACGTGAAAATAATCGTGCCGAATGGGGCGGTGTTCGGCAGCACCATCAAGAACTACGCGGCCAACGCCACCCGCAGGAACGATATGGTGGTAGGGATATCGTATGATGACGACATAAGTGTCGCCATTGAGACAATCCAGGAATTGCTCGATCTGGACCCCCGTGTGCTCGAGGAGCCCGCACCCGTCGTTGCCGTCAGTGAACTGGGCGACTCCTCGGTGAACATCGTCGTGCGGCCGTGGTGCAAGAAAGAGGACTACTGGAATCTGCGGTTCGAGATGCTACGGAGCTTCAAGGAGAAGCTCGAGGCCGCGGGGTGCTCAATACCATATCCACAGACCGATGTGCATCTATTCCAGCCGGGTCCACCCTCGGCTGAATGAATATCCATAGGTTAACTTAAGCCATCATGGCCGGTGTTCTCATCGCCCTAGCTGAGCCGCTCGTCCGCATCGGAATCCGTGTGACGCTAGACGAGGTGCCCGAGTTTGAAGTTGTGGGCGAGGTGGACGACGTGGGCCGCGTCAAGTCCTCAGTTGCGGCAACGAACCCGGATATTCTGCTGCTCGATTCTAAGTTCCAGCAGCGGTCTGAGTCCCTGATGCCAGAGCTGTCGCGGGATCATGGGGCCTGCAAAGTGATCATAATGGTAGATCACACCGATGACGCATGCACACTGCGATCGTTGCTGGCAAGTCCACGGGAGCACAAGCCAGCTGACGACGCGTTACGACTCATGAAGGAGTGTTGCCTGCTTGCATTGCGCGAGTCGGCCCACGGCTGCCTGCCGAAGGCCTCCACGCCCGATCAGGTGGTCACCGCGCTACGTGCCGTCATGGCTGGCGAGATCTGGGCCGGCCCAGGTTTGGCACGGCACTGGCTCGATTGGTGGCATGAGGACACTAACGGATTAGAACAAGAGCAAGTCCGCCTGACCGCACGTGAGATCGAGGTCATTGGACTCGTTGTGGATGGATTGAGCAATGCCGAAGTGGCGGGGCAACTTGGACTGAAGGAGCAGACGGTGAAGAACCACGTGGCTCGCATCATGAGCAAGTTGCGGGTGCGCAACAGGGTTGAGTTGGCGCTCAAGGCCGTTCGCGACAACATAGCATGATGCTCAATCTGCTCCTAATCAGCACCTCCACCGTGCACGGCAGCGGGTATCTTGACTACTGTGCCAACGACATAGTCTCCTTCCTGGACGGCACGCCGAGCTTGATCTTCGTTCCGTATGCCCGGCCCAGTGGCATCACCCACGACGAATACACTGCAAAGGCGCGGGAGAGATTTGGCCTAATGGGAATCGAACTCATTGGCATTCACGAGTTTGATGATCCACTGGCGGCCCTGCGGGATGCCGAGGCGCTGTTCATTGGCGGTGGCAATACGTTCGTCCTATTGCGGCAGCTGTACGAAACCGGCTTGGTGAACACAATTCGCGAGCGTGCCATGGAGGGAATGCCCTACATTGGGACCAGCGCCGGATCGAACGTCGCGGGACCATCTATTGGCACCACCAATGACATGCCGATTGTATTCGCACCTAAGCTTGACGCTCTGGCGCTGGTCCCCTTTAACATCAATCCCCATTATCTGGACCCAGCCGCCACGTCGACGCACAAGGGGGAAACGAGAGAGACGCGCATCAAGGAGTTTCATGTGTTCAATTCGCAGCCCGTGGTGGGTCTGCGCGAGGGTGCCTGGCTCAGGATTTCGGGCGACCAAGTGCGGCTCGAGGGTAGTACTGGTGCGCGCCTGTTTCGTTCTAACATGACTCCCGAGGAGTTCGAGCCGGGGGCCCTATTGGACTTCCTGATCAGCTGACTCCTGTCAGTGACTCACGAGCGCAGTCTGCCTGTCAGAGCCGCCTCCAATCCCAGCTTGGCCCTAGTGGTATTGGCCGCGGGGCTCTCAAGCCGCTACGGCAGCTTGAAACAGTTGGAAGCCGTTGGCCCTTCGGGTGAGGCAATAATGGACTACGGAGTCTTCGATGCCGTCAGGGCGGGATTCGGCAAGGTCGTCGTGGTGGTTCGCCCTGAGATCGAGGACGCCGTGCGGTCCCACTTCGACGCGCTGCTGCACGACGCACTCGAGTTCACCCTAGTGCACCAGACTCTGGACATGCCAGAGGGATTCAGCATTCCAGTAGGCCGCGTTAGGCCATGGGGTACGGCACACGCCGTGCTCGTCGCCGGGGGTAAGAGCGAGGGTCGATTCGCCGTGTGCAACGCTGACGATTTCTATGGCGCCCAGGCGTATCGTGCGCTGGCTGAGTATCTGGAGAGCGTCACCGACAAGTCTTCAGACTACGCTCTGGTTGGCTTCAGACTTGACCACACACTGTCGGAATTGGGTGGGGTGTCGCGAGCCCTCTGCGAAACGAACGGAGACGGGTTCCTCACCGCAATTACAGAAGCCGAACGTATCGCGAGAGACGCAGACAACATCGTCGGCGTCGCGGCCTCAGGTGAGCCATGCTTGCTTCGGGGATCAGAGACTGTTTCCATGAACTTGTGGGGATTCACACCCGCAGTGCTGCCGGCGCTCAAGAAGTCCTTTTCCCGCTTCGTCACGGCGGCGGGCAGGGACCCTGATGCGGAGTTTCTGATTCCCACTGCGATCGCCGACTGGGTGGCTGCCGGTGATGTCAGAGTGCAAGTCCTGGACGCTCGTTCCGACTGGATGGGCGTGACTTTCCCAGGCGACAAGGAGCTCGTGGTCCACAGAATCCGACAACTAGTAGACCGGGGAGACTACCCGGAAGACCTCGCAACTTGGTTCAAAAACCACTCCTGAAATGAGGCGACACGTAAGATGCAGTTGACCAACAGCGATTGGATTGTCGTCTTCGTATACGGCGTAGTTGTACTCGCGATCGGGATCGCGTTTGCGCGTCGAGCCGGAAAGGGTACCCAGGAGTATTTCCTTTCCGGTCGCAAACTGCCGTGGTGGCTCCTGGGCACCTCCATGGTTGCGACTACGTTCTCCACTGATACGCCAAACCTAGTCACGGACCTGGTACGAAGGGGCGGCGTGAGTCAGAACTGGATGTGGTGGGCATTCCTGGTCACGGGAATGTGCACCGTCTTCTTCTATGCGAAGCTCTGGCGTCGCTCGGGCGCGCTCACCGACATCGGCTTCTACGAGCTGCGTTACTCTGGACGCCCAGCCGCGTTCCTACGCGGATTCCGAGCCATCTACTTGGGCGTGTTCTTCAACGTCATGATCATGGCCTCGGTGACTTTGGCGGCCATCAAGATCGCTGGTGTGCTTCTCGGCATGGACAAGTACACCACTGTACTCGTTGCCGGCACGGTCACAGTGATATACTCGGCGACATCGGGGCTCTGGGGCGTAGTGGTGACGGACCTGCTCCTGTTCGTCATCGCTCTGGTAGGCTCGCTGGCAGCAGCCTACTACTCCCTACAGCAGCCGGAGGTAGGGGGCCTGACGGGACTGGTGTCGCATCCGGCTCTGCAGGACAAGCTATCACTGCTGCCTGACTTCACCGACTGGCGCGCCGCGCTCCCAGTGTTCGTGATCCCGCTAGCCGTTCAGTGGTGGAGCACATGGTATCCGGGAGCGGAACCTGGCGGCGGTGGATACGTGGCTCAACGAATGCTGGCTGCGCGGAACGAGAGGGAATCGATGCTCTCGACCCTTTGGTTCAACGTAGCACACTATGCACTGAGACCCTGGCCGTGGATCATAGTTGCTCTCTGTTCTGTGATCGTCTACCCCAGCCTCGAGTCGATCGTAAGTCGGTTTCCCAATCTGGATCCCTCGATTGTGCGCCACGACCTCGGCTACCCGGCCATGCTGGTGTTCTTGCCTCACGGCCTACTCGGCCTAGTAGTGGCCTCACTGGCTGCAGCATACATGTCAACGGTCAGTACCCATCTGAACTGGGGTGCGTCCTATGTGGTGGACGACGTATACCGCAGGTTTGTGAATCCGCACAAGAGTGAGCAATACTACGTCGCCGTAGGCAGAGCTTCCACAATCCTGCTGATTGTCCTCGCGTCTATCGTCTCGCTTTGGTTAGAAAACGCTCTACAGGCCTTCCAGATTCTACTCCAAATAGGCGCAGGCACCGGATTGATCTTCCTGTTGCGTTGGTTCTGGTGGCGCATCAACGCCTGGAGCGAGATCTCCGCAATGACCATATCGTTCCTGGTCGCGGTCTACTTCAATTTGGTGCATGAAGCTCTGGGCTTCGACGCGGTGCATCCCTCGCTCATGCTGATCATAGGTGTGGCGATCACCACTGCGGTCTGGTTTGCCGTCACTTTCCTCACGCAACCTACAGAGCGGGACACCCTGCAGTCCTTCTACAACAAGATCCGCCCGTACGGGCGCGGCTGGTCGCGCGTGGTTGATACGGGATCAATACGCGGCGATGGTAGCATCACAGCCGCATTCTTGTGCTGGTTCCTCGGCTGTCTACTTGTTTACAGTGCTTTGTTTGGGACGGGGTTCTTCATCTACGGCAACATCTTCTGGGGCTTCGCTTGCGCCGCTACAGTTGCGGTGGCAGGAGTCGCATTGTTCAGGACACTACCTAAGGTGGGATTTGAATAGGATCTAGACGCTCAGTGAACGCTCCAAACCGACGCGCCACCTGAGGGATGCGCTACGAATAGCTGGTCCTCGAGTTGTCCATCGAAAGACCTACTGGCGTAGAACTCTCGCGCCAGCGCTTCGACCACACCGTTCACCGTCTCGTCTTCTGTCAGTGCGATTATGCAGCCGCCGAGTCCGGCGCCGGTGAGGCGCGCCCCTCGCGCTCCTGCCGTGGTCGAGATTTCCACCAACCGATCCAAGGGCTCGCAACTCACTTCGTAATCGTCGCGCAGGCTCGAGTGCGACTCGAGCATTAATCCCCCGAACGCGACGATGTCTGCCGCCGCCATCGCGCGTTGGGCCTGATCTACGCGACAGGACTCAGTAATCACGTGGCGCAGTCTTCGATGCAAGTCACCGGTCAATGCCTGGCCCGCCGCGGACAGCAGGTCTTCTTCCGACGTGTGGATCAAGAGTCTCGGGTACAGCCGCGGCCCAGGCAGCACGCCTAGATGATCTGCTAGAGTCTCACTGGCCAGGCGGCATTCCCGCACGCGCTGGTTGTAAAGCTGCCTTGCCGACGCAGCCTTGGCTGCACGCTCGAGACTGTAGGCAACTATGAACTGCCAGCCTTGCGGGACCGCGACTGGTGTGAGGCGCAGTGGGTCGAAGTCCATTCGAATCGCCGAGCCCTCCTCAGCCGCTAGGCATATTGCCTGATCCATGCCGCCGCCCCTGGTACCTACGTAGCGCTCCCCCGCTGCCATTAGGGCGGCAAGTTCCAAAACCTCGAGCGACGCTCCACTCGACTGTTGTATGGCCAGGGCAGACGCAATGACGAGTGCGGATGACGAACTCAACCCCGCGGCAACAGGTACATCCGACGCGACGACGCCATCGAAGCCCAGGGGAGAGCGCAGACGGCCAGATAAGGCCTGCCCAGCTGACTTGAGGTAGTTGCCCCAATCCCCCGGGGGGTAGGGGTCTATCGCCCGGCTGAGTCTGAACTCGCGCGCAGAGAACTCGGGATCGACGTTGGCGACTCTGACCGTGTCGTCCGACCGAGGTCGCAGCAGGATTTGGATCTCACGCTGGATCGCCATCGGGAACACCGGAAGACCGTTGTAATCGGTGTGATCCCCGATGAGATTGACCCGCCCCGGCGCCCGCACCAGGTGGGTCGCTGATGGTGACCCGAACTGACTCGCGAATGCAGCCTGCAGCTTGTGGCGCAGCCCCAGCGGAACGTCGGCCATCACGCAGTGGAGGGGAGCGGCAGACACGGCGCGGTGACTTCCACCGACCATGCTTTCATCATGTGGACGGATGCTCGCTGAAGGGGCCCATTCAGTCCAAGCTACATCCGAGCGTCGCTTCCCGCGAAGACAATCACAGATGCTCAGCCGCTGCTGGCGGCTGACGAGTGCAAGGCAAAGGCTGCTCCCTGCGGGTCCATGCACTGGGCGACCATGTCGCCGCCTGGTACTTCCATGGGGCCGTTCAAAACCTGCCCGCCCAGCTCCTTCACCTTCTCGACCGCGGCGTTGACATCTTCGACCTTGACGTAGAACAGCCAGGCCGGGGGTCCGGGCATCTCAGCCGGCTTGTTGAACATGCCACCTGATGATTTGCCGGATCCCTGCGCACCGTACATCTGATAGGTGCCCGCCTCTCCCATGTCCATGCTCTCGGTTTGGTCCCAGTCGAAGAGCTTATGGTAGAAATCGAAGGCGGCCTCGTAGTCTGTGGTCGCAAGCTCGTGCCACGAGAACTCGCCGATGGCCGGGGTGAACTCGGCGCCGGGTGAATCCTGGGCTGACGTGTAGACGGCGAACGTGGCTCCCTGAGGATCCTGCAGCACAGCGAACTGTCCGGCCTCGGGGATGTCCGTAGGTTGCACCAGCACGCAGGCGCCCAGCTCCGTGGCTCGGGCGACGGTTGCCTTGGTGTCGGGGGTAGCCACGTAGGCCAGCCAGTGCGGAGGAGCGCCGGCCTTTGCCGCATCCTCCGGCAACTGCATGACGCCGCCCATCGGATTCTCTCCATTGGTCCACATCAGGTACGGCTGGCTGCCACCCTCCCATGGTTGCGTGCCCCATCCGATCAGTTCGCCATAGAACCCCGTCGCCGCGTCGGGATCGGATGTCAAGAGATCGTACCACACGAAGCATCGCTGCTGTGCGCCTTCAGCCATGAGTCCTCCGGAGTTGGTGGTAGATATGAGACAGGCTCAACTAAGGCTTTAACCATGGGAGCCGCAAGGCGGTTCCAGCATTCGAGTCTGATCTACTGCTTGCCCCTGCGGTGCACCCTGTAACGCTACTTGTGCGACCTTCCGCCACGCCCCACACATCCCTTAGATTGGCGATAGGACAGTTCCGCTTACGACTACGTATCCGACGAACATAGCACCATGGTAAGACACCGCCCCGATTACGATTTCGACGAAGAGGAATACTTCTACGAGTCAGAGGATCTGCTCGACTCCGCGGACGATGAACTCAAATTCGGAGCTGAGGAAGACGACGAGCCGATCTCGCCGGACGACGTCCCTAGCGAGGAGCGCGGTGTTGAGATCTCGATGGAGGTCGATGCGGACGGCAAGGAGATCTGGTACGCCGAGGATCCCCGAGTCCCCGGAAGCTCTTCGATCGGTCACAGTGCCGAAGAAGCCATCGAAGGGGTGTCAGACCGCAGACAGCACTACCGCGAGATGCTGCGTCGATCGCGCGAGGGATCCCCAGAGGACGACGAGCCCGAGGCAATCCCGGAGCCGGAACACGTGAGCGGAGAACACGACGTCAACATCTCCATGGAAGTGGACGAGACAGGCCGAGAGATCTGGTACGCTAAGGATCCCCGCGTTCCCGGCAGTCACTCGATCGGCAAGAGCGCCGAGGAAGCAGTTGATGGACTGGAGGACCGCAGACGCGAGTACCGCGACATGCTCCACAAGTCCCGCGGCAAGCGGAAGCGGCGCGAGAAAAAGAACGGCTAGGTTGGATCCGCACCTCAATCGCGGTGCCGAGAACAGCGCTCCCCCGCCGGCGTCGTGAGCGGGGCATAACCAGACACACTGTCATGTATCGTACGGAGACTTTCGATGACCTGCCTCCGGCTGACACCAGTTTTCGTCTGCGTTCTTCTGGCCATTACGCAGAGCACACTCGTCTCACAGCAGGTTCCAGACATAGATGCGGCCCGGCCCATAGAGCGCCTCGACACAGTCTGGCTAGAGGAGATGACTTGGTTAGAGATCCGCGATGCTATGCGTGACGGCAAGCTGACGATCATCATCCCCACGGGTGGCATCGAGCAAAACGGTCCCTACCTAGCGCTGGGTAAGCACAACTACATCCTTCGAGCCGCGGCCGAGGCAATCGCCCGCAAGCTCGGCAATGCGTTGGTCACACCGATAGTCGCGTTCGTACCCGAGGGAGACATCGAACCGCCTACCGGTCACATGCGGTACCCGGGGACGATCAGCCTGAGCGAGGATACGTTCGAGGCACTTCTAACCGACATTGCCGGCAGTATGCGTGCTCACGGGTTCCAACACATCATACTGATTGGGGACAGCGGTCCGAATCAGACGGGTATGAGGCACGTGGCTGATGAGCTAACCCGCCGCTGGGCCGGAGAGACAACCACCATCCACCACATCCCAGAATACTACGACAACCCCCGATGGAATCGGTGGCTCGAGGAACAGGGAATAGTCGAGGTGGACGAGGGTCTGCACGACGATGTACGCCATTCGTCAATAATGATGACTGTGGACCCAATGACGGTGCGGATGCCGCAGCGAATTGCGGCTGGTAAGTTCTCGATAAACGGGGTGCCACTTGCGCCGGCCGACAGTACGATAGCCTTAGGCAACCGGCTGGTAGAGTACCAGGCGGATGTGACGGTGCAGGCTATCCTAAAGGCGATCCGGACCGGCACGCCTGACGCGCAGGTGGACGACCCGCGTAATCCGAACCACTGACGAAAGAACCTCATGATCTCACTACGCGATTGCCTCACAACGAGCGCTGCGATCTGCTTAGCTGCATCGGCCGCCTCAAGTCAGGAACCAGTCTATTGGGAGGTGGTGGCGCAGATACGCGAAGAGGGCTTCTCGCAATCCCAGGTCACTGACTACGCCGGGTATCTGGCGGACGTGATAGGTCCGCGGCTCACAGCTTCGCCCAACATGAGGCGCGCCCAGGAATGGACCATGGCCCAGATGCGTCAGATGGGACTTGGGAATGTCGAGATGGAGCCTTGGGGCGAGCACGCCGCAGGGTGGGACCTCGAGCGCGTTTCGGTACACATGCTGGAACCTGACTACCAGATGGTCATAGCGTATCCGCTGGCATTCACGCCAGGTACGAGGGAGCCGGTCATTGAGCGGGCGGTGATCGCTCACGTCGACTCTGAATCTGACATGGATCGGTATCGCGGACAGCTGCGCGGCGCAATCGTGTTGGCCACACCGGCAATGCCCATAGGTCCGCGTTTTGTGCAAGATGCCTTACGCCACAACGAGGAGTCGCTGCACAACTTCGAGACGAAGGGAACGGATCTGCTATACGAGAAATATCAGCGCGGTCAGCCGCAACAGCGGGCCTACCGTCCGGACGGCGTTACGGAAGCTGAGCTGGAGCAGTTCTTCGCGGACGAGGGAGTTGCCGCCGTTCTACGGGCGAGCATCGGCAGTGACGGAACTGTCTACGCAACAGGCCGACCTACCAGCAGGTCGGACAGGAGTCGCGCGGGAATCGAAGGCGCCGTCCCAGTGCTTTCAGTCGCCACCGAACACTACAACCGCATCTATCGTATCATAGAGCGCGAAATCCCCGTCACCATGGAAGTCGACGTCCGAGTCAGCATCCACGACAGCGACCCAAGAGGTTACAACGTGCTCGGCGAGATGCGTGGAGCCGACCTTGCAGATGAGGTTGTGGGAATCGGCGCCCACCTGGACTCCTGGCATACCGGCACCGGTGCCACCGACAACGCAGGAGGTGTCGCCGTGGTTCTGGAAGCCATGCGCATACTGAAGGCAATTGGTGTTCAGCCGCGGCGCACCATTCGCGCTATGCTATGGAGTCACGAGGAAGGCGGGCTGAGAGGCTCGCGCGGCTACGTGCGCAACCATTTTGGCAATCCCCGCGACGGCATTTCGCCTGAATACGATAGCTTCTCGGTGTACTTCAACATGGACAACGGTACGGGACAATTCAGGGGGGTGCATCTGCAGGGCAATAGCCTCGTGACGCCCATATTCGAGGCGTGGTTGAAGCCGTTTCACGATCTCGACGTGAGGACGTTATCGCTGTTCAGTAATAGGGGCACCGACCACCTCGCCTTTGACGAGGCAGGGCTGCCCGGGTTCCAGTTCATCCAGGACCGGATCGACTATCGTGCCAGAACGCATCACTTCAACATGGATGTGTTCGACAAGGTACTGCCCGACGACTTGATGATAAACGCGGTCGTAATGGCTAGTTTCGCCTATCACGCAGCTATGCGGGACGAGAGAATCCCGAGGAAACCCTGAAATCGGAAATGCTGAGTTCCCGCTCTCGGTGGTGGCGGGAACCGGTCTCGTCGCTGGCAGCTGACCGCTGATAGCTGACAGCTGATGCCACCATATTTCATGACACGTTTCCCTTCGAATCAAGAGGGTCGCATGCCACTTGCTCGAATTGCCTTGGTTCCCGTTGCAGGACTGCTCTCATTGCTTCCCGCTCGCGCTGCCGCCCAGTGGCAGGAGCAGGTGGACAATCAGCTGAGAGCGGTCGAAGCATCGCTTTCCGAACGCGGTTTCCGACGCATGGGTGACGTTCGCACCGGATCTGTCGATAGCGGGGAGCGCGAATCCATCGCGCTCGCGCTGGAAGGACACCAGGACTATGTCATCGTCGGCGTATGTGACAACGACTGCTCCGATCTGGATCTCTATCTGTACGACGGACGCGGCACGCAGGTCGACGTGGACGTCGAGATGGACGACGCTCCAGTCGTCGAGGTCACGCCATCAGGATCCGGGTCCTACCAGGTAGACGTTGTCATGGCCACGTGCTCCGTGAGCCCCTGCTTCTACGGTGTCGAAGTGTTCGTGAGTGGCGGCGCGGCCGCTCAGAGGGTCCAGAGCGAAGGCCCTCGGTTCGAGTCCGGAACACTCAGCGTCGGCGACGACACGCTCGGTACCGGCGAATATGTGCACCTGTATTCCATCGACGGCACGCGGGGCGACCAGGTCGTGATCGACTTACGCTCAAGCGAATTCGACCCCTATCTGATCCTACGCAAGCCGGACGGCGGGCAGGAAGAGAACGACGACCATGAGGGTAATGCTAGCCGTTCGCTGCTCTCATTGACGCTGGATGCCACGGGTAGCTACGACATACTGGTCACGTCGTACCGACCGAGGGAGACGGGAGCCTATGGTCTGGAGATAAACCAGGTTGGGAGCGGTGGCAGCGCGATGGGCAGCCGGGTCGAGCGTGGTGCCCTGTTGGCCACCGACGACACACTGCGCTCCGGTGAGGCCGTCGATGTGTATCGGCTCGATGGCCGCCCCGGCCTGAGCGTGCGTTTAGATCTTACGTCTGACGATTTCGATACTTACCTGATTCTGCAGGATCCGGCTGGCCAGCAGGTCGAGAACGACGATGCGGACCGCCCGGGGCACAGTATGATAGAGCATGATCTGACCGAGCTGGGCGAATACCGCATCATGGTGACTTCGTATGAGGCTGGCGAATCCGGAGGTTATGAGCTGGCCATCGATCTCAGTGGGGCAGCTCCAGTCGTGGAACGTAGACGTGATGTTGCGACGCTCGCAGTCGGTGGAAGCTCGGCCGGCAGCCTCGGCAGCGGTGACGGCCAGCTCGAAAGTGGTGAGTATCGCGACATCTATGTATTCAATGGGACAGAGGGAGACGGTGTCTCAGTTGAGATGACGTCGAGTCAATTCGACACCTATCTGATTGTGGTCACGCCCGAGGGCGACACGATCCAGAACGACGATGACGAAGGCAATACCTCCAAGTCGCGCATCGATCTAGTGCTCCGAGAGACCGGCCGTTACCGGATCATCGCAACCAGCTATAGGGCCGGGGATACAGGCCAATACGAGGTGAGCTTGGCCCCCGTGTCGAGTGCTGCAGTCGTCAGCTCTGAGCGCGTCGCGCGTGAAGAGTCTAGTCGTCTCGGATCGGGGCAGACGTTCGGCCTGTTCATGGGGATCAGTGACTACGGCGGCAGGGCAAACGATCTAGCGTACACAGCAGACGATGCTGTTCGAGTACAGGAGGCAATCATACGGGGTGGCGGAATGCCGGCGGCGAACAGCGTCCTTCTCACAGATGGCAACGCAACCGTATCGGCTTTCCGAGGGGCGGTGGGATCCCTTGCGCGGCGAATGGGCCCCGACGACACCTTCGTCTTCTTCTTCTCGGGACACGGCAGTCGAGTCCCGCGTTCCGATTTCCAGCCTTCGGACCCCGATGCATTGGACGAGACGCTTGAACTCTATGACGCGTCGATAAAGGACGACGAAATGCGAGTGCTCTTGGAAGAGGTCCCCGCAGGCAGAGTCATCCTACTGTTCGACGCCTGCTTCAGCGGCGGCTTCTCCAAAGATGTCATATCAGTACCGGGACGAATGGGGATGTTCTCCTCTGAGGAAGACGTGACATCATCAGTCGCCGCCAAGTTCCGGGCAGGCGGGTACCTAGCGTTGTTCTTGGCAGACGCAATCGGAGACCGTCTCGGCGACGCCGACGGCGATGGAGAACTAACGGCTATCGAGCTGAGCCAATACGTCCACGAGCGCTACCGCGCGGACGTGAAGAGCGGAATGACCGAATTCGTGAGGACGGGAGGACCCCAAATGGGCTACCAACATCTCGTAGTGGACCGCGGCAGCATCGGACCGTATGACGTCCTGTTCCGCTGGTAGCGATGGACGCCTTCGTCGTCATCCTCATCGTCTTGGTGGTAATCGGCGTACTCGCTTCCAGCGCCAAGAAACGCGAAGCGAATCAGGCCTGGCAGCAGGCCGCAAAGCGACTTGGCGTCCACTACAAAGCCGGGGAGCTGCTGCACGGACCCGAGTTGTTCGGCGAGATGCTCGGTTGCCGGGTGTTGGTCGGGACGGTGACCCGCGGCGAATCCAGACTCACCCGCTATCGTGCTATCTACCCCGCGCCACTCGGCGTGGGCTTGAAGCTGAGCAGGCAGCGCGCCGTCGACGAGGTCGTTGCTCGCTTGGGCGGCAAGGAAATCGAGATCGGTGACAGCAGGTTCGATCGCGGAGTGCGTGTACGCGGTCGCCACCCTGATCAGATCAGGGAACTGTTAACGGAGTCGCGCCGCCGTCGTATTGAACGGCTTCTTGCAGACTTCCCCGGCTGTCTAATCGAGGATTCGCAGATCACGTGGGAGACCCATAACGTGGCCCATGACTCCCTCGAGATCGTGCGCGCCGTGAGACAAATCGTCGAAGTCGCACAGGACCTCTCGGCATACCACGTTGAGCACGTATCGAGCCGGCCCGTCCGCGGCGCAGGCCTCGACGGGGTTTTCGCAGCCGATTCAACGCAAGCCGGGCCCCTTGTTGGTGAGCTGGACGAGGAGATCGTACCCATCTCACTGGAGCAGCCGGTTCCTCAGACGGAAGAACTGGCCGAGGACCAGGTGGATGATTTCACCACAGACGGCCTTGAGCTGAAGCAGATCGACACAGAGTACGAAGACGCTACGCTGGGATCCGAGTGGGAGACCCGTGCTGATGTATCTGAGACCTCGGAGCCTCACGATCCTGCTCCGGCAGCAGAGAGGGTCGCCGCAATTGCACCTGCGGATGAGAACACGCTTGGACTGGATGCGGCTCTCGATGAGCTGTTTGGGCCGGATGTCTCGAACGCCGACGCAGCTAGCACGTTCGAGCGCCGGTATCGTGGACGCAGCATCAAGTGGTCGGGTCGGCTGACCAACGCAACGCCATATCCGTTCGATCGTGTCTTCGGCAAGGAGCGGGGAGCCAAGGCAGTTGTGCTCCTGCGTGAGGTGCGGGGACGTTTCGGTGTGCGAGTTGCGCAGGCCGTGATTCAGTTCCCGCAGCAGGCGCTGCCAAGTCTCCGGTCGGTGATCGGGGAGAGTATCGTATTCACTGGCGTCTTGTTGCAGTATGACCCCTTCATGCATTGCTTGTTCGTCAAAGATGGGCACATAGCTGAGTCGGTCGCAGCCGGTTCCTGACACAACACAGCCGTGGTGGACCGCGCCGATACGGCTCCGATTCCTCCAGGATAGGAGACATCATGAGGCTTAGACGCCTGACACTTGGACCAGCGGTGGTCCTGGGTGCCGTCAGTCTTTTCAACTGTACACCAGCCCAGGAGAACATAAGCTACTCGTGGGCGGCAGCCCTCGAGTTTGGCATCTCGTTCGATCAATCCGTGAGTGCTGACGCAAAGGACGGTCGCATTATTCTGATACTCTCCACGGTTGACGATCGAGAACCACGCTTCCAGGTCACGGCAAGCATCAATGCGCCGCAGGTGTTCGGCATTGATGTGGACGGCTTAGTTCCCGGAGAGGAAGCTGTGGTAGACGCCAACGTGTTTGGCTTCCCAATGGAAAGCCTGGACCTAGTACCGGCTGGAGACTACACCGTACAGGCCGTGCTGCACGAGTACGAGACGTTCAACCTGTCGAACGGGAAGACCGTGAAGCTCCCCATGGACCAGGGTGAGGGGCAGCACTGGAACAGATCTCCAGGGAACCTGTACAGCACGCCGCAACGATTAGCGGTCGATCCAGAAGAGGAGAAGCGC